>CAMWLB010000164.1 GCA_947174985.1 uncultured Lachnospiraceae bacterium
GTATAATATGATTAGAAAATAGAATTTTCACACAATTTTCTGCTATATCTTTACAAATTAATATGAAAATTCTTTGAAATTTTGCTTTACAAACATATAATGGTATGTTATTATTTAACCAAGGTGTGAAAGCACTTACATAAAATGTTTTAGGAGGTAGTTATGAAAAAAAAGTTTATTGCAATGCTTTTGGCAGCTACCATGGTATTCTCCTTAGCGGGATGTGGTGACAATGCCAATGACGACAACAAGGGCGGTAGCAGTACTCCGGCCTCTGACACAACACCGGCAGACAATAATGGCGGACAGGATGAGTCAACACCGGAACCGGTAGCAGATGAGGTAGAAAAGCCTTCAGAGATCACTATCTTAGTTGACGGTACTGTATTTACAGAGCCGAATGGGCGTGATCAGTTTATTGCAAAGCTCGAGGAGTTAACCGGTATTAAGATTAATGTAATCCAGCCTGACCATGACGCTTACTACGACAATGTAGGACAGATTATCGCAGGAGGCGACTGGCCGGATGTTATGATTCTCTCTAGTACCTACTACTCAGGCTACGCAGCAGAAGGTGTGCTTTGGGATATGACGGAAGCATGGGAGAATTCCGAGCTGAAGCAGAGACAGCTTGCTTATGATGGCGCAGGCGTTGTGGAAGGTGTAAAGATTGACGGGCATCTGTACGGCATGCCGGCAGCACGTGGTAACGGCTGTGTTACCTACGTAAAGCAGGCTTGGCTTGACCAGTACAATGATGGCAAGGTTCCGACCAACTATGCAGAGTACTCTGAGATGTGCGCAAACTTTGTTGCAAACGGCAAGTATGCAGTTTCTGCAGCAGGTTTTATAGGCAGTGAGGCTCCTTATATCAACTATCTGCCTGAGTTCTATCAGGATGCATATCCCAGCTTCTACCAGAAAGAAGATGGTACATGGGTAGACGGATTTACTGAGGATTCCATGAAGGAAGCTCTTCAGAGACTGGCTGACGCTTATGCAGCAGGCTGGATTGACCCGACCACTCTTACCAATGGTACAAAGGACTGCCGTAACAAATTCTATAGTGATGATTTCGGCGTATTTACCTACTGGGCAGGTACATGGGCAACCAATTTAAAGACGAACCTTGAAAATAACGGTCTTGATTCTGAACTGGTAGCACTTCCTCCCATCGCAGAGGTTGGCGCATACCTTGACCGTATTCCTCCCGTATGGTGTATTTCTTCTACCTGCAAGAATCCGGAAGGCGTGTTCAAATACTTCATAGAAACAATGCAGGATGGTGGCGATGTACAGTTCCTGTGGACTTATGGTGTAGAAGGTGTTCACTGGTCAACAGCAGCAGAAACCCTGTATGAAGGTACGGAAACAGAGAAGGTTTATCAGGAAGGTGAGTTCCACGGACTTGACAACCTTGAGAATCCTGGTACGCAGTATACAAAGGCTCACATCGACCCGGCTTTAGCATTGGTTGACCTGGCAAATGACCCGGCAGATGAGAGCAGGGCAGCAGAGAATCTTGCTTCTGCAACCTTGTTTGCACAGAACAGTAAGCTGGCAGTTCTGGTTCCGACCACTGACGAGATGAGCCAGTACAACGGCGATTTGACAACCTTGAAGAATGGTCTGATTGCAAAAGTAATCATGGGCGAGATATCAATTGATGATGCATACGCACAGTTTGAATCAGACGGTGGTGCAGGTTGGTCCCAGATGATTGTTGATTCTTTGAACAACAGATAAGAACAATTGTACTTTTTTGAGAAATGAATAAGTGGAGCCATGTTTTGGCATGGCTCCACGTAATTCATAGTAGAAGATAATTTAGTCTGGTTGAAGAGGAAGAATGTATATGAAGAATAGTAAAAAACAAAAATCGGTTAAGTCCCATAAACCACTGGGAGTGCGTATCAACAGATATAAGGGCTTTTACATCATGTTTCTTCCCGTATTTGTTTTTGCCATTATATTCTGTTATCTGCCGATGCTCGGCATTCGGTACGCATTTACAAACTATAATGGTATCAAGGCGCCGACCTTTACCGCATTTGCAAACTTTAAAAGAATGTTTTCGATGCCTGGTTTCTGGAGCGCTTTTACCAATACCTTGCAAATCAGTATTATCAAATTGGTTTTGACAACTTTTATTGCAGTTGTTGTTTCCATTTTCTTAAATGAAATATTTAATCTGCGCTTTAAAAAAGTGGTGCAGACAATTATCTATTTGCCACACTTTTTGTCATGGGTTGTTACTGCTTCCCTGTTTTCCTTGATTTTGGCTCCTACTGCACAGGGTCTTGTAAACTCGTTTTTGGTTTCCATCGGTGTGGTGGATTCCAGCAAAATGATTTACTTTTTGGGAAGTTCTAAGTGGTGGCGCGGCGCTTACTACATAATCAATATTTGGAAAGAAACCGGTTGGCAGACTGTTATCTTTATGGCGACGCTTGCCGGCTTGAATACGGAACTTTACGAAGCTGCATCCATTGATGGTGCAGGACGTTGGGGAAAGATGTATTACATCACATTCCCTGCTTTGAAAAATACGATACTGACTGTATTGATTTTGAACCTTGCAAAGGTTATGAACCTGTTTGAATCCGCGTTCGTGCTGCAGAACGACGCAGTGCTGGATACGGCAAACGTTCTTGAAACCTATATCTACTACCAGAGCTTTAACAGCGGCGCGATTCCGAACTATGGGTATACGACCGCAGTTGGTTTGTTTAAGTCATTAGTCGGCTGCGTGCTTGTGCTTGTATGTAACCATCTGAGCAAGAAGGTACGTGAAGGCCGGGGAATTGTCTAGAAGGGAGCGGTAGATATGAAGAGTAAGAAAAAAATACCGGTATTTTCGATTGTAAACGGTCTTATTTTTATCATTGTATGTTTGGTTATTTTGATTCCGCTGTGGAAGGTGCTGGTGGACTCTTTTGACTTAAAGACAGCCTACGGTATGAAAATGTGGCCGGAAAAATTTGGCATTGAGGGATATATACAGATTTTTAAAAATCCCACTTTGTTTCGCGCAATTTTAATTTCGGTGGTTACCACTGTTGTTGGTACGATGCTTGCGCTGACGCTTTCCACACTGGGGGCATATGTGCTGATTCAGTGGGATATGCCGGGACGTACTTTCTTTGCGAACATGCTGCTCTTTACCATGATTTTTAACGGTGGTATGATTCCTACCTATTTGGTTTTGAAAGGGCTGCATTTGACCAATACCCTGTGGGTTGTTATTCTGTTCCCTGCGCTCAATGTCTACAATTTAGTGCTGATGAGGAACTTCTTTGAAGGAATTCCTGCCAGCCTGTATGAGTCGGCGACGCTGGATGGATGTTCTCCCATGCAGACATTCCTTCGGATTGTGCTCCCTATGTCAAAGGCAGCGCTGGCTTCCATCGGACTGATGTTTGCAGTTTCTTACTGGAATGACTATACGCACTACAAACTGTATATTCTGGATTCCAAGCTCTACAACTTCCAGATGAAGCTGCGTGGTATGGTTATGGGTAGCGAATTACCTACAGTAGGTGGAAATGCGACGGAGAATACGCTGAAAAATGCAGCGATTATCATTGTTATCATTCCTTTCATGATTCTGTATCCTTGCTTGCAGAAGTACTTTGTAAAAGGCGTTAACATCGGAGCTGTAAAGGAGTAAAGTATTGATGGATGGAGGAAGCCGATGGCTGTAATTTACTGGGCGGGTGATTCCACCGTACAATACAACAGTATACTGACCTATCCGCAGACCGGAATCGGGCAGGTGTTCCACCTGTTTGTAAAGCCGGAGATTCGGATAGAGAATCATGCAAAAAATGGCAGAAGCACAAAGAGCTTTATGGATGAAGGCAGGTTTTCCGCCATTTCTAATAGGATAGAAGAGGGGGATTTCCTCTTTATCCAGTTTGGCCACAACGATGAAAAGAAGCAGGATCCTGCGAGATATACGGAGCCCTTTTCCACCTTTATAGAAAACCTTGAAACGTTTGCCAATGCGGCAAGGGAAAGAGGGGCTTATCCGGTGTTTATTTCACCGGTTGAGAGAAGGTGTTTTGATGAGGGAGGTATTCTACAAGCAGGGGAACATGCTGATTATGTTGCGGCAATGAAACAGGCTGCGAAAGCGTTTGATGTGCCTTTGATAGACCTCTGCGCCATGAGCCGCAAGAAGCTTGCGGAGGCAGGAGAGGAAAAAACAAAGGAATGGTATATGCATTTGCCGGCAGGAAGATATGCTTCCCATCCGGAAGGGCTTACCGACAATACACATTTAAAATATGAAGGCGCAGTCACTTATGCGGGATGCATTGCAAGAGGTTTAAAGGAGTTGGGGGGCATTTACGGGGGTTTACTGTTAGACGGATTAGACTGTTAAAGGTGCACTTATCAAACTCTCAACGACTAAATTATATTAAAACAGCCACCGGCTTGTCCGGTGGTTGTTTTGCAAAGAGGAGCTAAATTGAAATCAGAAATAGAAAAAGCGATTTTGGAAGAAAATTTACCCGAGGTGGAAAGACTGCTTGTAGAAAATCCGCCCATTGTGGATACTGTCAGCGAAGATGGGCTGCCTATGAGTTTTGTGGCGGCAGGAACAGGCAATCTTGAGGTTGTAAAATATATTGTAGAATATTCCCGTGCCAGTATGAATGTCACGGATAAAAAACATAGAAATATTCTGCACTATGGAACCATGTCCGGCAATCCGGCGCTGGTTCGTTATCTGGTGGAGAGAGTGGGTATGTCTCCCGTATCGGGGGACTGCGATTTGATAACGCCCTATGATATTGCTCATCAGAGCGGTTTTAAAGAAATAGAAGCCCTTTTTGAAAAGGTGACCGGCTTTGCCTATGCAGAAGCCTACCGGAATCCCATCCGCACAGGCTTTTACCCCGATCCGTCCATCGTCAGGGTCGGCGATGACTATTATATGGTGAATTCGTCTTTTATCTTTTTCCCCTGTATTCCGATTTCCCATTCTAGAGATTTGATTCACTGGAAGATTATCGGTTATGCCATTACCAATCCCGAGTGGGCACGTCTGGATGAACTGGAGGGGGGCAGGGGCTATTGGGCGCCTGATATTTCTTATTATAAAGGAAGATTCTATATCTGTGCCACTTACCGGCTCAATGATACGGGTACGATTTACAGAAAACAGATGGTAGTTTCCTCGGATAAACCGGAGGGGCCTTACAGTGAGCCTGTTTTTCTGGACGAGGATGGCATTGACCCGTCTATTTTTACCGATGATGACGGAAAACGGTATATGCTTTTAAACCGCGGCGCAAGAATTTTTGAAATCAGTGAAAATGCTGACAGGCAAATCGGCCCGGCAACGCTTTTGTTTTATGGCGATCAGAAGAGAGCACCGGAGGGACCGCATCTGTTAAAGAAAGACGGATATTATTATTTGTTTGAAGCAGAAGGAGGCACCGGAGCGGGGCACAGAATTACGGTATCCCGTTCCCGCGAATTGTTCGGCGTATATGAACCCTGTCCGTACAATCCCATTATGCGGCAGAATGATGAAACAGCTCCGATACAGCGCTGCGGACACGGCAAGCCGGTGCAGACACCGGATGGCTGGTACATGGTCTATCTGTGCGGGCGTATGGTGGACGGCGCATACAGCATTTTGGGCAGGGAAACCGCACTTGACCCGATTACATGGACTGCGGACGGATGGCCGATTGTCAACAATTTAAAAGGTCCCAGTGTGCTGCAGCGGAAACCGGCTCTGGAGTGTGGAAAAGAACCGGAAGAACAGGAGCCGACGGACGGAGACGCTCTGATGGAAAATCTCTTTGGAACGGGAGACGAACTGGCGCTGGAATGGGTGACACCCAGACCGTCCGAGAAAAATGGAGTGCAGGTAAAAGGAGGCGTTCTTTCTCTACGGGGGAGCAGACTGCCGTTAAGCGATGTGGGCGCAAGAAATATACTGCTCCGCAGGCAGGAACATTTTCATTTTACAGCCAGTGTACGTATGCTGTCATTGCCGGTTCATGATGGGCAGGAGGCAGGACTGATTTGTTATTACGATGAAAATACATGGGTTTCCTGTGGTCTTATCAGGGAGCAGGAGAAGCTGTATATGCAGATAAAGGAGCATATTGGCGACGACGATGTAATTCACGGGAAAAGACTTCTTTCCTGTGAACCGCAGACAATAGAGTTTGTGGTAAAGACCAGAGGACTTGAAAGAACCTTTTATACGAAAGTGGGCAGTGGGGAGATAGAAGAGATCGCAGCTTTAAAGAATGTTTATTATCTGTGCGACGAAGGACTGAAACGCGGAAAACGCTTTACCGGTGCCATGCTGGGTGTTTTTGCCTATGCCGGTTTGCAGGATTTTGCTGCGGATTTTTCAGATTTTACGTATATTCCTGAAAGATAGCGACACAAGAGATTTGCTGAAAAACAAAGCGTTACAGGCGGTGGCACAAATATGCAAAAAATTACGAAAAATATGTTGACACGCCCCCCCTTTTTTGATATTATAAATCTTGCGCTGAGTAAACGGCGCAACGCTTGGAGAGGTATCGAAGTGGTCATAACGAGGCGGTCTTGAAAACCGTTTGTCCGCAAGGGCGCGTGGGTTCGAATCCCACCCTCTCCGCTTTAGATGTCTCTCCCCGGTAGTTTTTATTCATAGGGAAGAGTAAAATCAACCTCATTTGGAGAAGTACCCAAGAGGTCGAAGGGACACCCCTGGAAAGGGTGCAGGTCGTTAATAGCGGCGCGAGGGTTCAAATCCCTCCTTCTCCGTTTGGCAGCTTCTACCGATAGCGATAGAAACTTCCATATCAGCGTTTCAAAAGCGGAAGCTTAAGGAACAGAGAACCTTGACAAAAAAACAGCAGTGCAGCCCTGAAAATTCCTAAAAA
>CAMWLB010000165.1 GCA_947174985.1 uncultured Lachnospiraceae bacterium
AGCACAAAACAACAGAATAATCCCAGAAATATTACGAGCCCGAGCTCGGTAACAGGGATTCCCCGCTTTTTAAACCGCATTTTGCAGGCTTTATATTTGGGGCTGTTAAAAGTGGCAATATAAAATATCAGCGCGGTCAGCCCAAAGACGGCAGTCAGAACCGCGGCCAGCAGAAATGTTTTTTCGAGCAGCTTATACCAGTCTGCATATCCCTTCAGCAAAAGGGCAGCGGTATCCGCGCCCGCAATATATTTTCGCAGGGTGCCGGGCTGCAAAACATAGGCAATTGCTGCCGCCGACACGAGAAAAGCAAATATAAAATAAAGTAACCATTGTGAGTATTTCCATTGTAGTTTACGGGCTTCTTTCTTGTCTATGTCCATATGTGTCTTTTCCTTTCAGGCTAAACTGATTTCATTTTAGCATGTTTCGCAGATAAGGTAAAGATAATACGCCCAATTGGCAGAGGCTGTATGCAAGAGCGTCTGCAGAAGGTAACGGCGCGTTTTCTTGCCCCGAAGCGGGATTTGTGTTAGTATAAAAAGGCATGGATGATAATAAAACGGGGGAGAAATACAAATGAAGATGATACACTGCGCAGACATTCATCTGGGCTCGAAAATGGAAGCGAAGCTGCCGAAGGAAAAAGCGGACGAGAGGAAAAATGAGGTTCGCGTTTCCTTTGAACGTATGGTGCAGTATGCAAAAAACGAGGGGGTCAAGGTAATCCTGTTGTCCGGCGATGTATTTGATTCAGACAGGCCATTCAAGAGGGACAAGGTATTTTTTTACAGTGTGGTAAAGAACAATCCGGAAATAGATTTTTTATACCTGCGCGGCAACCATGACAGCGAGGAGTCTTACACGGAATCTGATTTGGACAACCTGAAAACTTTTGGAGCAGAGTGGAAAAGCTACACTTATGGGGAAATTGTGGTCTCCGGCATCGAGATGGCGCCGGAAAATGCGGTTTCGCTCTATACCACCTTAAACCTGAATCCGACAAAGATAAATATTGTGTTGCTGCACGGACAGATTGCGTCAGTATCGGAGATGGACAAAATCAATCTGTCCAAGCTGCGCAATAAGCACATCGATTATCTTGCGCTGGGACATGTTCACTCCTATTCGGAGGGCAGTCTGGACGAGCGGGGGCGATATGCCTACTGCGGCTGTCTGGAGGGACGCGGTTTTGATGAGATTGGGGAAAAGGGCTTCGTCCTTCTTGATATCGGGGTTAACATCGAGAGTAGGTTTATTCCTAATTCCTGCCGTAAAATAGAAGAGCTTTCCGTGGATATCAGCAATGCGGACGGGATATACAACGCCTATCAGAAGGTGGCGGAAAAGCTGTCGTATTCCAAGGAGGATATGCTGCGAATCCGTCTGACGGGGGAGATATCCTTTGACAACGACGGATTGGCGCAGGAGGTGGAAAGGCTGCTTTCGCCAAGGTTCTATTTTGTTTCAGTCAAAGACAAAACTTTGCGGAAATTTGATGTGGAAGCGTTGAAGGGAGATATATCACTCCGCGGTGAATTCATTCGGACGGTGCTTGCCGGACAGGAGTACACCGACGAGCAGAAGCAGCAGATCATCAGCGTCGGGCTTAAGGCGCTGCGGGATAGCAATTAGGGTGAGGGAGTACGCATAAAATGAAACTGATAGCGTGTCATATAGAAAATTATGGAAAGATAAAAGAAAGAGACTATACCTTTGCGGACGGCATGACGGAATACTGCGAAGAAAACGGGTATGGGAAGACGACACTGGCCTCTTTTTTGAAGGCAATGTTTTATGGGCTTCCGGCGGCAAACGGGAGAACGAAGCAGTTCAATGACAGAACGCATTTTTATCCGTTTGGCGGCGGTAAATTCGGAGGCAGCCTTGACTTTGAAAAGGAAGGAAAGCGGTACAGAATTGAGCGCTTCTTTGATAAATCCAGCAACACGAAGGACAGCCTGCTTGTGTACTGCAACGGAACGCTCACGGAGGAATTGGGCGGAGAAATCGGAAAGAGTGTTTTCGGACTGGACGAGGAGGCGTTTGAGCGCACTGTGTTTGTCACCGCAGCGGAAATGGATATTGGTTCCACGAGCGGCATCAATGCGAAGCTGAACTGCTACGTGGACAACACGGACAGCGACAACAATTTTGATTCAGCAATCAAAGCGTTAAACGACAAGAGAAAAGCGTTAAAAGCGGACAGAGGAAACGGCGGTCTGATGACAGCGCAGCGGGAAGAAATCAGCCGTCTGCAATCGGAAATCGAAAATTTCAATCAGATATCAGCTTCCCTCGGCAGGCATTATGAGGAGAGAGATGTGCTTGACCGGCAGATACGGAATGTGGAGGAAAGGGAGAAGACGGAAAGCGGACTGAACCTTCTACGCCAGAAGTGGGAGACTTATGACGGTTATGCCGCTGCTCTTGCAGAGGAGAAGGAAAAGGCGGATGTACTGTGGCGGAAATATCCCAAAGGTCTGCCCACGCAGGAACAGCTTCGCGACTTGCGGGAAAAGGAAGGACTCTTAGAGAGCCTGAAGGAAAGGCAGGCGGCGGCTTCTCTCGGCAGGGAGGAGCAGGAGAGATTGGATGCGCTGTCCGAGGTGTTTGCGGAGGGCGTACCTTCAGAGGCGGCGCTTGCGCAGACGGAAGAAGAGCTTTCCCAAATCGGAAGTCTGCGGGTGCAGTTGGAAGAACTGAAAAAAGTGGCACAGACAAGGAGGCAGAAAGAGCTTTCCGACAAATTCGACGACGGCGTACCCAATGAAAAAGAATGGGACGAACTGCAGAATATGCTTGCGGAATATCAGGATAAAGAAAAGGAATTGGACGCGGCAAAAGAACTCTCTCTGCAGACAGGACAGTCAGGGCAGAAGGAAGAAAAGCAGGCAGGCGGACTTGTGGCTGTGCTGGCGCTGGCGGCGGTCCTGCTGCTTGCAGGCGGAGCTGCGCTTTTATTTGGCGGTCAGAACAGGACTTTTGGCGTCCTGCTTTTAGGGCTTGGGGCAGCAGCGTTTATGGGCGGTATCTTTCTCTTTCTGCGGCAGCGGGGGAGTGCGGCGGCAGAGCAGGCGACAAGGCAGGAGGCGCTTGTGCGGCTTCAGAAGGAGTTTACGGACAGCAAGGACGATATTCGTGAAAGGCTGGCGCGATATGGATATTACAGCCGGAACGGCGTGGCTTATGATTTTGCCATGCTGCAAAGAGAGGCGGAGGAGTATGAGGCTTTTCGGAAGGAAGCGGAAAGGACAAGGGAAGTTTTTGAAGAAAAGGCAAAAGTGTGCAGAGATTTGCTGGAACGTGCCGCAGCCTTTTTAGAACGGTACACGCCGGAGCCTGAGGGACTGCGGGAGAATTTTAGAAATATGCAGGATGCTTTCCGAAGGCTTAGGGAAGATGTCCGCGACTATGACAGGCTGAAAAAGACGGAGGAAAAGAACAGGGAGAAGAAGGCTTCCTGTATCAGGCAGGAAAAAGAGGTCAGGATGCAGATGCAGGAGGTGCTTTCGGCTTATGATATGGAGATTTCCCCTGATTTGAGGGAACAGCTTGAAATCTGGGGTGCGGACAGAAATGAGGCGGACCATATGGAAAAGGCAGCATCGGAGCAGAAACGGAGGCTGGAGGAGTATAAGGTAAAAAATGAACTTTCCACCAGACCCGAAGGAGAAATGACGGACACAGGAGTCCTGCGTGAAGAACAGTCCCTGAGAAGAAAGCGGCTTGCCGAGATTGACAACCAGATTGCCGACGCAGAGAATCTGCTGGAGAGGCTGCCAGAAAAGCAGAATGAACTGGTACTTGCCGAAGAGAAACTGGAGGAATACAGGGAAGCGCATTTTATTTATACTGAGGCGATAGCGGCGCTGCAAACGGCGGAACAGAATTTAAAGGACAAGTACATTACACCGGTAAAGGAGAGGTTCTGCGTATACTCGGAGGCGATTGAAAAAGCCATTGGAGAAAAGTTCACAATGGATAAGGATTTTCAGATTACCTTTGAGCGCGGCGGTGAAAACCGCAAAGACAGGCATTTGAGCGCCGGAGAGAGAAGTATCTGTGCGCTGTGTTTCCGGCTTGCCCTGATAGACAATATGTATGAGACAGAGCAGCCCTTTATCATTATGGACGACCCCTTTGTACATTTAGATGCCGCACATATGGAAAAAACAGGAAGAGTGCTCCGTGAGCTTGCAAAGAACAGACAAATCTTGTATTTTTGCTGTCATGACAGCAGGAGGGTGATAAGGCAGTAGAAAACCGGCACACTATTTAGTGCCGGCTTTTTCCATTTCCTGTAAAATCTCAGCTACGATTTCTCTTTCATCAAAGTGGTGCTTGACGCCCTTGATTTCCTGATAGTCTTCATGTCCTTTTCCCAAAAGCAGAATGATGTCACCAGGCTCTGCGTGGGACATGCTGTAGGCGATCGCTTCCTTGCGGTCGTCGATTTCAATGTATTTGCCGCCGCCTTTTTTTAGTCCGACCTTGATATCTTCATTGATAGCGTGCAATTCTTCAAAGCGGGGATTGTCACAGGTCAGTATGCATAAATCCGCATATTTGCCGGTGATTTCTCCCATGTCATAGCGACGCAGAGGGGAGCGGTTGCCGCCGCAGCCGTATACGCAGACAAGGCGTCTTGGGTGGTACTGTTGCAATGCATTTAAGGCGTTTTCCGTGCTTACCCTGTTGTGTGCGTAGTCAATCAGCATGGAGTATTCTTTGGAAACAGGGAGCAGTTCCATGCGTCCCTTGACCTTTGCCTGCTCCAATCCGTCACGGATGGTATCGGGTGCAATCCCCATCAGCCGGCAGACAGACATAGCGGCAAGCGCATTGTATACGGAAAAATACCCGGGAAGGAATATCCGGTACTCGCCGTCCAGAATGCCCTGCACGTGGAACTGCATACCCAGTCTGCTGTTCTGGTTGAGATTTTCTATGTCGTAAGCTGCCAGATCAATGTCTGCTTTTGCGTTGCTGTCGGGGGCTGCGGAGAAGGTCGTTATTTGACAGGTATGTCCCTTTGACACTTCTTCGTAATAGGAATCGTCCGCGTTGAAAATACCATACCGGCACTGTCTGAAGAGCAGGCTTTTACATGCCAGATATTCCTCAAAGGAATCGTGCTCGTTGGGGCCAATGTGATCCGGCGAGAGGTTGTTGAAGACACCGTAATCAAACTGAATTCCGGCAGTGCGTCCCAGCTTTAACGCTTGTGAGGAAACCTCCATGACGACACATTCACAGCCGGCTTCTACCATTTGGTGAAACAGGCTGTGGAGCTCGTAGGATTCCGGCGTGGTGTTTTTCAAGGGGATATGCAGCTCGCCGACTGTAGCGCCGTTTGAGCCGATAAGTCCGGTCTTTTTACCGTTGCTTTCCAGAACGCTCTTGATGATATGGGTAGTCGTGGTCTTACCGTTGGTGCCGGTCACGCCGATGGTAACTAATTTACGTGCGGGATACTCAAAAAAGGCAGCCGACATAAATGCCAGAGCCTCTCTTGTGGAAGAAACTGCCAGTACTGTAATGTGCTCCGGAATCTGTCCGGCTGCGCCTTCATGCTCTACTACAATGACAGAGGCGCCTTTTTCGATGGCGTCGGGGATGTAGTCATGGCCGTCTGTTCTGGCTCCTGTCATGCAGACAAACATGACGTTTTTCTTGATTTTGCGGGAGTCGTAGACAATGTCCTGCACTTCGGTCTCCATGGAGCCTTTTAAACATCGGTATTCCAGACCAGAACAAATCTTACTTAGTTTCATAAATCCTCTTTTCTCCTTATGCTGCCTGCGGCCGCAGGCAGAAGTTTATCCTCTATTTCTCCCTCAAATACAGTGTGGGAAGGTCCTTCCATAATCAGGCGGTTTGTTTCCTTGTCCCACTCGATATCGAGAGTACCGCCAATCTGCTCCACCGTGACGTGGCGGCTGCAACGGTCTGTCAGCACACCTGCCACGACCGCAGTTGCACAGCCCGTGCCGCAGCCGATGGTCTCTCCCGTGCCGCGTTCCCATTCTCTTATCTTAATATAGTCGCGGTTTACAAGCTCGGCAAAGGTTACATTCGTTTTGTTTGGAAACAGGGAAGTCATGTATTCCAAAGCAGGCCCGTACTTGTCCACGTCTAAATCCTTTACGGAATCTACATAGGCGACGCAGTGCGGGTTGCCCCACGAAACGGCAGTCACAAAAAGCGTGCGGTCGAGTACCTTGACAGGCTGCTCAATAAATTCCGAAAGTGAGGTTGCAACGGGTATTTTTTCCGCAGACAGGCCAGGCTCTCCGATATCCGCGCGGATATTGGAAACCAAACCGTCTTTGATGGACAGCTTCAGGTTTTTTAAGCCACCGAGCGTCTCAATAGTAACTTCGGTTTGTGAAGTCAGCTTATGGTCATACACATACTTGCCGACGCTGCGGAGCGCGTTGCCGCACATTTCTGCTTCCGTGCCGTCAGGGTTAAAAATCCGCATCCGAAAATCCGCTTTTTCGGATGGGCAGATAAGAACCATGCCGTCGGAGCCTACGCCAAAATGCCGGTTGCTGACAAGGCGCGCCAGCGCGGAAAGCGGAAGAGGAAGGTCCGTGGGGTTTTGGTGAACTGCGTCAATATAGACATAATCGTTGCCGAATGCCTGCATTTTTGTAAATCGCATAGTTTTTCTCCTTAACGCATTGCCTGTTCCAAATCGTCGATGATGTCCTGTGCGTTTTCAAGTCCGACAGAAAGCCTGAGGAAACAGTCGGTGATGCCGAGGTCTTCTTTCAGTGCCTTTGGCGTATCCTCGTGTGTCTGGGTGGTCGGGTAGGTAATCAGGGTTTCAGTGCCGCCGAGACTCTCTGCAAACATAACCATACTGACATTTTTCAGGATGCTCTTTACGG
>CAMWLB010000166.1 GCA_947174985.1 uncultured Lachnospiraceae bacterium
AACGCCATGGATACTTCCACAAAGGAACTGCATGATTATGTAAGCAGGGTGAAAACAATACCGGAGGTGAGACAAGGTTATATGTCATTGTCAGAACGTTTTTTCTATGAGCGGCAAGAAGGGATAAAAGAAGGGGCAAGAGAAACTATGATCGAAAATATTTTAGAACTTCTGGAGGACTATGGAGAGATTCCCGAAGAACTGAAGGAAATGCTTAACAGCATAGAGGATATGACTTTGCTGAAAAAATACCACAAGCTTGCCGCCCGAGCGGGAAGTATTGCAGAGTTTCAAAATGCGCTTTCTGAATAAGCATATTGTTTTATCAGAATATCAGTCATAACACAAAAACAGCCAAAATCAAACAGCCCTGTAAAATTAGGTTTTTCTTCTAATTTTACAGAGCTGTTTTTATTGGTTTATTATTGACTACTTTTCAATCAGCTAGTCTCTCCACGTCGTGCCGTCCCATGTCAGTGTATACTGTCTTACCCAATTACCATCCACCTTGACTTCATAGAATGCCTGATTACCGCTTACCACTTGGTAACGGGAGTTTTCGGTGATATAATAACAGTTCTTATAATTCAGTGCATCACTTCCGTATAGAGGACAATACATAACTGCCGGTTTATTTCCTGCATTTGTGGTAATCTCTACATTCGCCGGCATGAAACGGAATTCCAGAATACCATTGCAGCCATCAACCGCTTCAAAGGCGGCTTTCTGCGCGTCAGACATGTAGTACCAGGTAGCATTGGGGCTTGAAATATTGCCACTATTTCTAATTACACCTGCGCCAAAGAAATAATTGTACTCATAAATTTCTTTGATAACCGTACCGCCATTTGCACAAAACGCTTCTTTTTCTTCCTGCGTTATACGTACCGTAAGCGTACAATTTTTATCGCTCCCACCGCCAATCTCTTTTATGTCATCGGCAAGCCTATGCGGAGCATATTCAGGAACTGCATAACAGGTAATGACGTCACTGTTCCACCCTCCGTCTACGGGACCAACAACAGCCGTCACATCTGTGCCCCTCCTTAAGAGGTTTCCATCCTTATCCACAAATGTCAAATCATGGCATATATCATTTGCATAGCCTTCGTTATCTTCAATAACACCAACAAACAGATTGTATGCAAGATAGCAACGACCATCTTCACTGCGATAGTCCTCATCCCAGCCGTTCAGCAACCGAAAATAAGACGTATAATCCGTAATGCTATCCTCCGGTGTCACGTACACAACATGACTTCCCAGCTCAGGACTCCATCTGTCATCGCTGTCATTCGGATTTGAATTGCGGTATGAGAAAGCAACATCCTCAATCTTAAATTCTTTTGAATAAGTTTGACCATTAATTTTAATATCAACCTTTAACCAGGAAACCGACGAGTCCCATGTAGCCTCAGGCAGCATGTAGTATGGACTACTGTACGAAAAATACCCCGGCTCTAACGATTCTGTTGCATATTTTTCCCACCAATCAGTTCCGCCTCCGTTCGGTATAAGACCCATATTTGTACCATTCGGGTTCCAACTACTCTGACCGGTATAAGAAAACCAGTTCAGACCATCCCTGGACAGATACCAATCCAAACCTACACTGTCAATCCTATTTCCTTCAGAATCCACTTTATAAGTCCACGAGTCACCAGTCCACTCATTTGTCTCTGTCACTGTCCCTATGTCAATCCCTGCCAACAGAGAAGGGGAACTACCGCCGCGTTTCCATTTAGAGCTGGAAAGCGTCCATGAATCTTCCTCATGCCCATAATCTATTCCGGTCTTATTAGTCGCAACACCGGCAATGGTTCCTTCGGGATGCGACGCTACCGCCGTAACGGTCAGTGTCATGAAATCCAAATCCCGCTTCAACGTAATGGTTGTGTAAGGAAGAGTCGTATCTTCCGCCCACGAAATATAGTTTTCAATATCGCTGACCACATTATTGCTGCTATCCTTCAGTTCATAACTCCATGTGAACTCGTAAGGACTTACATATTTCTCATCATCACTAGCCATCCCCAAAAATTTCGGCCCGTTAGTCACTGTAATATCCGCCGTAACCCTGTAAGTTGTTCCCGTTCTTAATGGGGTTCCGCTTGACAGAATACCACTTACGGAAATCTTTGTAACTCTTCTGACATGTACTGTTACAATTTTGAAATCCAATGGCTCTGCACCATTCAATCTAACAGTCTCCACCCTAAGCGTCAACTCCGAGCCTCTTTCATCTCTTCCCACATGCAGATACCATTCTCCATCGTCCGCATGCTGAAGCACCTGCGTACTGGCAGATGTATTACCACCTGACAAACTCCACCTTACTCCGTCTTCAGAAACGCCTATCACAGTGGCACTCAGCTTATACACTTCATTCGGCTCTAAAACCAACTCTGTCTCCGTTATAATAGTTGCCGCTTCCTCTGCCGCAATTACTTCACCTACCAAAACCTGTCCGTTGCGGGCAGTTATAGTAAAATCAGCAGCGTATTTTCTGTCACCTTTTTCAAGCTGTATGTTCAGACGAAGAATACCATAATTGCTAAAGTCATCCGCATCCGCCTTAAACGCTGTGATATTCTGCGCCATCACCAGATTTTCTGCAGGAGGATTCTCAGTATACTCCGAATACCGCAACACATTTTCGTCAGAATCATATGTAATCACATAACGGTTGCTGCCCTGTTCAATGTTAAGGGTACTGCCGCCATCCGCGGTCGTTACCTGTGCGGTTGTATCAATGACCAAATCACCTATCTGGTTGACCGCAAGCTGAGCCTCCTGCTGCAGTTCGATGTCTCCTGCTCCCCGCTGGTAACTCTGGGCGCTCACCACCATAACACCGCTCACAGTTGCACCGACAAGCCCCAAAATAGCAATGGCACACATCAGCTCTACCAGCGACAGACCTCTGTTGTCTCGTTTTCTTTCTCTCCATTTTTGCAGTATGCGCATAATTCCTCCCATACCTTTCCTGAGCCTTCTTTGCGGCTCAAACTAATTCTTTTACCTTTCTGTTACTCAGTTGTCACTATAATCTTCCCGGTTCTCTGAACCAGCTCTAATTTTATGGTTTTATTTCCTTTTTCTATTTTAATATATTTACAATAGTCCTTAAAAGCGCCGCTGCTGCGGTCATAACTAATTTTAAGCGGAGACGTGCCAAGCTCGGCATAAGTAGCACCATCTATGCTGTATCTCAGCTCTACGCCGGCTTCTCCAATCTGGGTCTCTTTCTCTTCGTACGCCGCTCCGCTCTCCGTCCGAATAACCTCTTTTACATACACATACTTTTTACCACTCGGATCTACTTTATAGTAAATTTCCAGCCAGGCTTCCAATTTCCCCATGGTAGTGATTCGATTGCGCTGCATAAGAGAAACCAGTTTGTTCGCGCATTTCTCCGCCGGCTTACTGGTTATCATACCGATGCCAAGGAAAAGTCCTCCTGCAACTATCGATAAGATAGCAACCACGATAATCATTTCCACCATGGATAATCCTCTGTTATCCTTTTTCATAGACATACCCCCGCATATCGCAGGAAAACTTGCGATACTGCATCAAATACTTTATTTTTTCACCCAGTTATAATATTGTACACATTCTGACATTTCTACATCATTGCGAACCGCCGATTCTGATGTAAGACCCCAATTCATATCCGGTACCTTTATCAGATAATCCGTAGAAATCACCGTTGTATATCCCGCTGCATCCGTATACGTCAGCGTTACCCCTCTGACAAAAGCACATCCTCTGGCAGAGTCTATTGCCATACTTCCTGCGCTTGCAACAGCCTCAAGACTGATTGCATTCTTATATTCTGCATCTACAAATTCCCGCAACACCGCCAAATAATCCGGGTTTTCCGGGTCTGCAATCTTTTCCTGCCATTTCGTTTTCAAAACTTCCAGAAATTTATTTTGAAACAAAACATACTTTGTTTCCATATTTGTTGCCGCATAATTGAGCAGCACCTCTTCGTAAGCCTCCTCACATGCCTCGGATGCCACCACCATCAATGCCGCTTTTATTTCCTCAAGCGCCACTTCACCCTCATAAAAGCTTTGCTTCGTCCGTAAATCCGTCGTCTTCATGAACAAATTCATATTAGACATATAAAGAATGGTCGTGGCTAAAATACTTATAAATGTTATCACAACAATTACCGTTATGATGGCAGAACCGGTATTGTTTAATTTTACAGGTCTGCTTTTTACACCTTTACGCATAATAAAACCTTCCCTTCCGACCACTATTTATTCATGGAACCGTTCAACTGCAGCAGGGGCGTCGGCGCCGTATCCTCATCCCATGGTACCCCTTTATTTACCGTTCCATCTTTATATATCGACACAATCACTTCATACACCAGATATTCCGGATTATTTTCTACTATCTGCGCCATTTCTGTCACACCGCTTATAGTCACTGTGGCAGTATTACTTCCGCCGGCAAGATTATCATTCAAATTATGATACAAGTTAATGTTGCCGCCCGTTCCCGTTACGATAGGCTCATAAAGGTTCTCATAGGTGGTCAGCTTGATATTTGACAAAGCAGCATTTACTTGTTTAATCAAATAGATATTCTGCTCCTCACCGGAATCATTCTGTAAAGTAATCGTTTCTGTATTCACACCGGTAACTTTCTCGTATGCCGGATAATAATACAGATATATATTTTCCAAAGGTGCTCCTGTCGAAGTATTATCATATATGCAAGTCTCCGGCAACTCAAGGCTTTCAATTATTTCTCCAAACGGAACCGACACCACATTGCCGTCATCCTCTATATATGTAAAATCTCCCGCCGCATATTCATAATCATATACCGTTTTAACCGTAACCACACAAACGCCTTCGCTCGGAGACTCTATTATAACTGTTGTCTTCTTATCTATATTGAGATTATCCGCCTGAAAATCCTCCAACGAAAACCTCTCATCAATGCCAGACAACAAGTTTATAATCCGCTGCTGAATGGCGTCATATGCACCCCGGTCTTGGTCAGCCGGCTGTATATAAACTGCATCCAAATAGCTGTTCATCGCCTCAAACTCGGCCATATCTTTCGTCCATTCAGATTTCGGGACAACTTCCACCCGCGCATCATACAGCTTTGACTCAAAGGAAATGTCCTTCAGAACGAAAATATGTCTCCCGTCCGAAACCGGTGCTCCCTCCTCGTCAACAATAACTTCCTCCCATGCACTGCCCACATTTGCCATTACTTTGACATAAGGGTTGCTATAGTTTCCATCTGCATCAATAACACCGGAAAACTGCCGGCACAGTTCTTCTATATCATACGCTTTAAAGCCTTCCATGATACTCTGTGCCGCGGTGGTAGTACGCTGCTTCTCCTTCGCGCTCTTGTTCGCCTGCATTGCGACAACAAAGCTTCTCAGCAGCACACCGCTGGCTATCCCAAGGATAACAATCCCTATCATAACTTCAACCAGACTCATTCCCTTGTTATTCAGTTTTCGCTTTCTTTGACTTCCACTGCTCTGCATTATTCCTCTACACCTTCTTCACTCTCGGGTTCTTCCGATACCGATACCTCAGTCGTGCCGAACAGATTTTCAAGGCCGCTTTCATACTCTCTCAATATCTGCGGCTCATACTCCTTACCGGTTCCTAGAACAGAATAAAAGGAAACCTCAATCGTTCCTGTCAGCTCACCGTCCTCATCATCCTTGCTGTACGCAATGTTGCTGATGGTCAGCCTGTTGCTGCTCTTGTTGATGGTCTCCACGACTTTCTTTAAATTAAAATAATCCGTTGTGTTGACATAACTGACCGTTCTCTCCACATAAACAACATCGTACATCAAATTTTCCATTTTTGCAAGCTGCATCGTAGCCGCCGGAATCGTCCAAAGCGCTTCCCTGCTTCCTATGTTGATATTGCTATAATCTACATAAGCCACATTCTCTGTGTCAAGCGCCAGCACAATAATATCCTCTTCCAGTACATTTGACGGAAATTCATCCAACCATGCGGCAATCTGTGCCTGATACTGCTCTATCTCCGCATTATAAATAGGAAGATTGTCATAAAATACCTTCAATTCATTGACACGCTGCTGCTTTGTTGCATTCGCCTGTTCCAAGGCTTCCGCCTTGTCGTTGTAGGACTTATATACCAGAAAGTATACCGCAAGGAGCAACAAAAAGCCCAATGCCATCACATATGTCATCGCCTGTTTTGCCGTTGTATTTTTCATATCTGCTCCCCCTTACTCTAATACACTCAGGTCATCATCGGCCGCCTGCGTTGTCTGCTGCTGTGGCTGCTCCGCTTCTTGAATAATGGTCGGATAATATGTGCAGATAATGCTGAATATCACCTTCGGCTCACCCGTTTCCTCTGCTTCCTCCCTCGCTGCTTCCACCGCTTCTGCGCCTACAGCGCCGATAGATACATCCATCACACAATCAAATCCACGAAGAGTCTGGATGACTTTTGCCGCCTGTTCTTTGTCGTCAACCTTTATGGTAAGCACAGCCTGCTCAGCATTGGAAGAAAACTCTGTCAACTCTGCACTTGCCGGAAGCTTCTGCTCCAGTTCCTCCAAAAAAGCAATCAGATTGTCATTGGGACCGCTCGTCAGTTTACGGCCGTTCTCCACTTCTCTATATGTAATCTGAATCTGATTATAAGTATTGTAAACACCCTCTGCCGGACCGTACTCCGCCTCCAGCCTTGCAAGACGCTGTTCCTCCGACTTCGCGTCACTGTACCGCACAATGGAAAGCACGCAGAGCGCCGCCGCTGCCAATACAAAGAAAATGCCTGACAGGATTGCCACATTACGGT
>CAMWLB010000167.1 GCA_947174985.1 uncultured Lachnospiraceae bacterium
CCCCAAAGAGACCATTGAGGAGAATGAAAAATACTACATGAGGATCTGGCTCCTGCGGCTCGGCTTTGGCGGGAAAGAGGGGAAAGAAATGCGGGACCTCCTGCTGAAAAAGCTGAAAGGGAATTCCGCTTTCCGCACCGAGGCAAACAAAGAGAGATGGCAGGAAGCCCGCAGGAATGAGCGCGAGGCGGCAAAGCAGCAGGAACAGGCACCTGCGGAGACGGCAGAACAGCCGGATCAGAATCTGGCAGAGGCGGTGGCGGATGCGGTTTTGATCGAGCAGGTCAACCAGAGTTTTGACACAGAGGAGTAAGGAGCGGAACAGGCAGGGAGGCGGCATTCCCCTTCCTGTCGGAATATACGAAGGGAGATTTATGGTATGGGAATTTATATCAGGAAAGAGGAACTGGATGCCCTGCGGGAAAAATACCCGCAGGGGTGCAGGGTGGAACTGGTCAAGATGGATGATCCTTACAGGGAGATGCCGCCTGGACTGAAAGGCACGGTGGAGAGCGTGGATGATTCCGGCTCCATACATGTTCATTGGGAGAACGGCAGCAGCCTTGCCGTGGTGTACGGTGAGGACAGATGCCGGAAATTGGACGGGGACAAAGAAATCACAGTGGAGGAACTGCTGCGGCGCTGTCTCCCAAGCGGGAAAACATTTTATTTTATGACTCCGGGCGGGTACGTTGGCCTGACCAATCAGGATGCAGAAAAAATATTGGCCGGGGAAATGAAACCCCAAGGTCATCCGGGCAATCCGGAATTTGCAGTGGAGATGGAAGGCCGGGAACTTTTGGAGTTCCGGTGCAAAGAGGCGGACGTCCGGGATGAACAGGGTGTGGTAAGAGCTTTTGTGTACTGATACGGAAGAGGAGGGTACGGATGAATTATGCTGAAAAGATGGAGCGGGAGAACCGCCTGAAAACGAACCTTGCGGAATGGATGCTCCGGCATGGGGAAATCCTTTCTGACCGGAGCAGGAGCAATGAATATGTAGGGGTGCGGATGGCGGAGGTATTGTGGCGGGGGCTAAAGTGGGAGATCACGGAAGTGGACGGCATGGTCTGCCGGATAGAGAAATGCGGATAAGGGAGGTGGATTGGTATGGCAATGCAGAAAAGGTCACCGGGAAATGCACACGAGAAACGTAACTGCTGGCAGCGGGGGAACGGCTCCTATAGCATGAGGGGCGAGCTGCGGCACGGCATTTCCCTTAATAAAAAGTACCTGAACCGGAAAGTCTGGCACAGCGAGAAGGAAGCCTTAAAGCACGGGGATTACAAGCGCATCTGCAAGACCTTACATATGGTGGATTTTTCATAAAAGCCGCCATAAACTAAACAAACCGCAGGCAGTATCATTGGTACATTTATGCCTGCGGTTTTAGTGGATAATGTGCGCTTTCAGAGGTAATATGTGTACTACCGAAAGGGAAAACACAAAACGGAGGGCATAGGAATGAACGAAAGAATGAACGGATTTTTTGGAGAGATGGAAGCAGCGGCAGCGGAATTTGAAATGGCAAGGGCGGCGCGGAACGCGGAAAAAGAGGCGCTGCGCAAGGCTGACGATCAGAACGGGCTGGATGCCTGGTACGAGCGGGAAAAGCAGTTTGCATTCCCTTACACGGACGGGCAGATAAAGGCATACAGGGCTTGGAACCAGAGCAGGCAGCATAACAGCAGCGTGTTGGAGGCGGCAGACCTCCCTTGGGAAAAAGATATTGCAGATTTTGTAAGGACACTGCGGGAGGCGGGAACGGAGACCTTCGCAGTCACAGACCAGTCCACCGCGCTGATGCGGAGCCTGCACGCCCTTGCAGCGGAAGGATGCACGGTAGAGGGGCTTTGCACAGTCACACGCAGGGAAGACCGCTACGGTAGCATTGAGGAATACGGGGTGCAGGGCATTAGCATCCGGCTTTAAAAGAATGGAGGCAGAGCAGATGGCTTTCCGGGGAGGAGAGCCGCCTGCCATAATGTACACAATTTGCTGCAGTTATCTTTGGTACATTTATGGCACAGATATAAGTGGATAATGTGTGCTTTCAGAGGTAATATGTGTACTACCGAAAGGGAAAACACGAAAAAACGGAGGGCAAAAGGATGACAGAATTTACAACGATGGAAAAACTGGAGATGAAAACAAGCGGCTGCTACGGGGCAATCCTGAAATACGGAAACAAGGTGCTTTACACTTCGGACACCTACAAAGGCACCTACTACGCAGAGATTTACGAGTTCGTTGAGACGCCGGAAGAGACGGGGCTTGGGTACATTGAATGCAGGCTGAACCGCATTGAAAGGGAAGAGGGCTTTCCGGACACCGGCCACGCAATGGAATGGGCGATCAGCAGGGTACAGTAAAAGCACATACATAGCGGCGGGGAGGGCTTTTCGGAAGCCCTTTTCTGCTGCTCAAATTTAAGGGAAGGAGGCGGCACAGGTGGCGCAGAGCGGAAGGAAACCAAAGCCCACGGCGGTAAAGGCGTTAGAGGGCAATCCGGGAAAGCGGAGCCTTAACACAGGCGAGCCAAAGCCGGAAAAGAAAGCGCCCCGCTGTCCGGTATGGCTGGAAGGCGAGGCAAAGAAAGAGTGGAAGCGTATGGCAGGGCAGATGGAGAAGCTGGGCATCCTTACGGAAATCGACATGGCGGCTTTTGCCGGATACTGCCAAGCCTATGCGCGGTGGAAAGAGGCAGAGGAATTTATCACACAGCACGGCACCATTGTGAAGACTCCTTCCGGCTACTGGCAGCAGGTGCCGCAGGTTTCCATTGCGCAGACCTACCTTAAGATCATGAATCGATTCTGTGAGCAGTTCGGCCTTACCCCTTCCTCCCGGAGCCGTATCGTTGCGGACAATGGCGAGGATAAGGAAAGCGACACGATGGAGCTTTTGCTCTTTAAGGGAGGCGGCGGATAGTGTTTGATGAGGAAAAGGCGAAGCGTACCGTGGATTTCATTAACTGCCTGAAACATACCAAGGGGAGATGGCGGGGGCAGCCCTTTGAGCTGCTCCCGTGGCAGGAGGTTATCATCCGGGATGTGTTCGGCACGGTGAAAGAAAATGGATATCGGCAGTACAACACTGCCTATGTGGAGATTCCGAAGAAAAACGGGAAATCGGAACTGGCGGCGGGCGTGGCTCTTTACATGACCTGCGGTGATAATGAATGGGGCGCGGAGGTTTACGGCTGTGCCTCTGACCGTCAGCAGGCATCCATTGTCTTTGATGTGGCGGTGGATATGGTGGAGCAATGCCCCGCGCTGAAAAAGCGCATTAAACCCGTCATGTCGGTAAAGCGGCTGGTATATAAGCCAACGAACAGTTTTTATCAGGTGCTTTCTGCGGAAGCCTACACCAAGCATGGTCTGAATGTCCATGCAGTTATTTTTGACGAGCTGCACAGCCAGCCGAACCGGGAGCTGTTCGATGTCATGACCAAAGGCTCCGGCGATGCGAGGACGCAGCCGCTATTCTTCCTGATCACCACCGCAGGCACAGACCGCCATTCCGTATGCTTTGAGCAGCACCAGAAAGCGGAGGATGTCCTGCAGGGCAGGAAGATAGACCCCACATTCTATCCGGTGATCTACGGCGCGTCTGATGATGCGGACTGGTCTTCGGAGGAAGTGTGGAGGAAAGCCAATCCCTCGCTTGGGCATACCATCGACATTGAGAAAGTGCGGAATGCCTATCTGAGCGCAAGGGACAATCCGGCAGAAGAAAATATCTTCCGGCAGTTACGCCTTAACCAGTGGGTGAAACAGTCCACTAGATGGATGCAGATGGATAAATGGGATGTCTGCGCCTTTCCGGTAAATGAGAGGGAGTTGCTCGGACGGGAGTGCTACGGCGGGCTTGACCTGTCAAGCTCCATTGACATTACCGCTTTCGTCCTGGTATTCCCTCCCCGGAACGACACGGAGAAATACATCCTCCTGCCATACTTCTGGATACCGGAGGAAAATATGCGCCTGCGTGTGCGCCGAGACCATGTGCCTTATGACGTGTGGGCGAAGCAGGGATTTTTGCAGACCACGGAGGGTGACGTGATCCACTATGCATTTATAGAGAAATTCATTGATGATTTGGGAAGGAAGTTCAACATCAAAGAGATTGCATTCGACAGATGGGGCGCGGTACAGATGGTGCAGAACTTGGAAGGATTAGGATTTACAGTCATTCCTTTCGGGCAGGGCTTTAAGGATATGTCGCCGCCCTCCAAGCGGCTGATGGAGCTTGTGCTGGAGAAGAACATTGCCCACGGCGGGCATCCGGTACTGCGGTGGATGATGGATAACATCTTTGTCCGCACGGACCCGGCAGGGAACATCAAGCCGGATAAGGAAAAATCCACGGAGAAGATTGACGGTGCTGTTGCTGCCATTATGGGGCTTGACCGTGCAATCAGGAACGAGGGCAGCACGGGCAGCGTGTATGATGAGAGGGGGATTTTATCCTTTTAAAAAAGACTTTTTTGTGGTATGATGTAAAATGTGTGGGTGGACATCGAGAGATAAAAAAACAAAAGAACCAAGGGGATAAAATGAAACTAACAAATGTTATTTTAGAATTGATTAAAGAAAGCAGTAATCCATTATCCAGAAGAGAAATTGCATATATTTCAAATTGTTCAGAAGCTGCTGTTAGCAAAAGTTTAAAAGAGCTTCTTGATAAAGGTCAGATTGTTAATATTGGGACTGGACGGCAGGTAAAATATGGAGTGGAGCAAAACATTCCTATATATCAAACAAATGTATATGTTACAGATTTTAAAAAGATAGAAAATGCAAATGAGTTAATTAGTTATCTCTGTAATATCAATGACAGACTTAAAAATACATCGTCACTGTGCCAGTATACTAATTTGAATGCGGTCCTTAACATTATTTCTAATGGGTATTGGTATTTGGGAAGTCCTCAAAATATGAATGATGGACTGGAACTTCAACGAGGCCTTAATACAAAGGACAATATTTTCTTTTCAAGCTTTATGGCAGAGCAAAAAGAAAGTATTGCGATGTGGAGTATGTATGCACAACCTTGGAAAGATGGTGTTATGATATCAATACCTGTAAAAGTGTTTAAGCAGTGGATAAGAGACATTAAAGTGGTATATAGCGCAGACCCGAGGACAAAAATGGTAGACAGAGGTACATTTGTTTATTTAGATCAAGCTAAGATTTCAGTTACAAGAGTGGCGTATTCTAATCAGGGGGCAAATGAAGAGATTGAAAATATTAATTGTGGTGGTGCTACAAATTATGTTTTCAAATTGATAGATGATTTATCATTGATTGGTTATATTAAAGATGATGCATGGTCTTATGAAAAAGAGGTTCGCCTAAGAGTTGATTTAGGACATGGCATTCATTATAAAGCAGTTGCTATTGATGTACCCGAGTATGTAATTGATTCAATGATTATAACTAAAGGACCTAGGTTTGATGGCGATCTTATGAATCGTTTAGAGGATGAATTAGATCGAAAAATGAAAACTCAATCAAGTTTGTTTTTTGATAAACTAAAGTATACGCCATGTGATGGGTGTTCGTATAGAGGATAAAAGCGATTAGAATTTATTGTTATGGTGTAATCTGATAAAGAAATGGCATCTCTTCGGAGGTGCTTTTTTTCTGCATATTTTTAGGAGGTGTGTATGAAACTACCATCCATTTTAGGGAACAGGGGTGCAAGGGATAAGCCAAAGGACAGCTACGGCGGTTCGGCTTATTCCTTTTTCTTTGGGAGAAGCACCAGCGGAAAAAATGTGAATGAACGCACGGCAATGCAGACCACGGCAGTCTATTCCTGTGTGCGGATACTGGCAGAGGCTGTTGCATCGCTTCCCATCCATGTGTACCGATATACGGAAACGGGGAAGGAGCGTGTGTACGACCACCCATTATACTATCTGCTCCATGACGAGCCGAACCCGGAGATGACTTCCTTCGTGTTCCGAGAGACTCTCATGAGCCACCTGCTGATCTGGGGCAATGCCTACGCACAGGTCATCCGTGACGGAAATGGCAGGGTGCTTTCCTTATATCCGCTTTTGCCGGATAAGATGGAGGTTGACCGTGACGAGCATGGGCAGCTTTTCTACACCTATACCCGGAACACGGACGAGAACCCCAACTTCAATGAATACGGCAGGGTGCGTCTGCGGCAGGAGGATGTGCTGCATATCCCCGGACTCGGCTTTGACGGGCTGGTGGGATATTCGCCTATCGCTATGGCAAAGAACGCAGTGGGCATGACATTGGCCTGCGAGGAATACGGCGCGTCCTTTTTTGAGAACGGGGCCACACCGGGCGGTGTGCTGGAGCATCCGGGAGTGCTGAAAGACCCGGCAAAGGTAAGGGAGAGCTGGCATTCCGTTTACGGCGGCTCCAAGAATGCCGGGAAGGTGGCTGTTCTGGAAGAGGGCATGAAATACCAGCAGATTGGGATTCCCCCGGAGGAAGCACAGTTCTTGGAAACGAGGAAATTCCAGATAGATGAGATTGCAAGGCTGTACCGGATACCGCCGCACATGGTGGGCGACCTTGACAAGAGCAGCTTTTCCAATATCGAGCAGCAGTCATTGGAATTCGTGAAATATACCCTGGACCCGTGGGTGGTGCGGTGGGAGCAGTCCATACAGAGGGCATTGTTCCTTCCGCAGGAGAAGAAGCAGTATTTTGTGAAGATGAATGTGGACGGCCTGCTCCGGGGCGATTACCAGAGCCGGATGAATGGCTATGCAGTAGGGCGGCAGAA
>CAMWLB010000168.1 GCA_947174985.1 uncultured Lachnospiraceae bacterium
CAGAATTTAAAGCCGCCGCCCTCATAGCGGTGGTTCATGGCTGCGGCAAATAAAATTTTCTTAATATGTATCGGTTCGCGTTCATCCAGATACAGCTTGCAGGATACCGGCTTTGCGACAAAAAGCTGTTTTAAGGCGATGCCCAAATAGGTAAGCTTGCCCAGTCCGATTTTGTTCAAGGTATCCTTTATTTTAGACTGCATGGCTTCCGCACAAACGGCGGCATCAAAGCCAAGGCCGCAGCTTACGGCAAAGGAGCGCTTCGTCTGTCCGAAGGCTACGCTGCCCCTGTCCATAAGGCGGATGCGTCCGGCATCTTTTTCCGCAGATAAAATATGGAGAAGCGCGGCAAGGGGATCGCGCGGAATTCCCAAATCCCTTGCCAAATCGTTGCTGGAGCCGGTGGGAATATAGCCTATGACAACATGCTCAAAAGAAGAAATGCCCTGCAGGGTCTCGTTTACCGTGCCGTCGCCGCCGAGAATGATAAGGCGCAGGTCATCGCTGTCTGCCTGTGAAGTGATTTTGTGCGCCAGACGAGCCACGTCCCCTGCTTTTTTGGAAAAATACGCCTTGTAGGGTATCTGCCTTTCGATAAGGGCCGGTTTTATGGTTTCTTTCCAGATAAGCCTGCCCCGTCCTGAGCGGGAAGCAGGATTTACAATAATATGGTACATAGAGCGCCTCCGAATTTGTCCTTGGTTACAAAATTTGTGCAGTAAGTGCAAAAAAACGGCAATTCACACGCTTTTATTGTAACAGGTAAACGCTCAAATGTAAATGAAATGTATTGCGCAAACCTTTGGGGCTATGCTATAATCGTTGTGGTTATCGACTATCAGGAAATATAGAGGAGGAACAGGATGTATTCATTAGATGAAGTAAGAGCTGTGGACGAAGAAATTGCACAGGCGATTGTAGATGAGCAGGAGAGGCAGAACAGCCACATTGAGCTGATTGCTTCCGAAAACTGGGTGAGCAAGGCAGTTATGGCGGCGATGGGAAGCCCTTTAACCAATAAGTATGCGGAAGGCTACCCGGGCAAGAGATATTACGGTGGCTGCGAGTGCGTGGATGTAGTGGAAAATCTGGCAATCGAGAGGGCAAAGGAGCTTTTTGGATGTGATTATGCCAATGTACAGCCTCATTCCGGTGCGCAGGCAAATATGGCGGTGCAGTTTGCAGTTTGTAAGCCCGGGGACACGATTATGGGCATGAACCTTGACCACGGCGGACATCTGACACATGGAAGTCCGGTCAATATGTCCGGCAAATATTTCAACATTGTTCCTTATGGCGTCGATGACGACGGTTTTCTGGATTATGATAAAATGCGTGAACTTGCCATTGCAAACAAGCCTAAGATGATTATCGCAGGCGCTTCCGCCTATGCGAGAACCATCGATTTCAAAAAATTCCGCGAGGTTGCCGATGAGGTGGGTGCGGTATTGATGGTGGATATGGCGCATATTGCAGGACTTGTAGCGGCAGGGCTTCATCCGAGCCCCATTCCTTATGCGGACGTGGTGACGACTACCACGCACAAGACCTTAAGAGGTCCCCGCGGCGGTCTGATTCTCTGCAATAAAGAGGCGGCAGAGCGCTTTAATTTCAATAAGGCAATTTTCCCCGGTATTCAGGGCGGTCCTCTGATGCACGTGATTGCCGCAAAGGCAGTGTGCTTCAAAGAGGCGCTCAGCGATGAATTTAAAACTTACCAGAAGGGTATCATAGACAATGCACAGGCACTTTGCAAGGGGCTGATAAGCCGCGGCATCAAAATTGTTTCCGGCGGTACGGACAATCATCTGATGCTTGTTGACCTGACCAATCTCGGACTGACCGGAAAGGCAGTGGAGAAGCTTTTGGATGCGGCGCATATCACCTGTAACAAGAATACCATTCCCAACGACCCGCAGTCCCCGTTTGTGACCAGTGGTGTCCGTCTGGGTACGCCGGCAGTCACTTCCCGTGGTATGAAGGAAGAAGATATGGACAGGATTGCAGAGGCGATTGCAATGGTACTGAAGGGCGGCGAGGAAAAGGTTGCAGAGGCAAGAGCCATTGTACAGTCGCTTACGGATAAATATCCTCTTATATAATATAGTAGAAATGTGCAGGATGGCGGTAAAAGAATAGGAAACAGATGATAGAGAAAGGCGTGGTGTGGAGATGATTCAGGCAGCGGTTTTAGGATACGGCACAGTAGGAAGCGGCGTCGTGGAGGTAATCGAAAAGAATGCGGATATGGTGGGCAGGAATGCCGGAGAGGAAATCCATGTAAAATATATTCTGGATTTACGTGATTTTCCCGGGGATCCTCATGAAAAGGAAGTGATTCACGACTTCAGGCAGATTATGGAAGACGACGAAGTGAAAATTGTCTGCGAAACCATGGGCGGCGTAGGCGCTGCGTATGAATTTACGAAGCAGGCGCTTGCCGCAGGGAAAAGTGTGTGTACATCCAATAAGGAGCTGGTTGCCGCACACGGACCAGAACTGCTTGCACTGGCAAAGGAGCACAACTGCAATTACCTGTTTGAAGCGAGTGTGGGGGGCGGTATTCCCATCATCAGACCGATAAAGGACGCTCTGACTGCAGAGCGCATCGAAGCCATTACCGGCATTCTGAACGGCACGACCAACTATATTTTGACAAAAATGGAGAAGGAAGGCGCGGATTTTGAATCTGTCTTAAAACTGGCACAGGACAAAGGCTACGCGGAGAGAAACCCTGAGGCGGACGTGGAAGGCCATGACGCCTGCAGAAAAATTGCAATCCTTTCTTCTTTGATGACAGGAAAGAATGTAGATTACCAAAAAATTTACACGGAAGGCATCACCAAGATTACGGCCCGCGACTTTGCATACGCAGGTGCCATGGGCATGTCTATCAAGCTTTTGGCGTTGAGCAGAAAAATGGGAGAGGAGACGCTGGCAATGGTAGCGCCGTTCCTTATTTCCGAAGAGTCTCCGCTACACATGGTAAGCGGCGTGTTCAATGCAATCATGGTAAAGGGCAATATGCTGGGCGATTCCATGTTTTACGGGCGCGGCGCAGGCAAGCTTCCTACGGCGAGCGCGGTTGTGGCGGATGTGGTGGACTGTGCCCGTCATATCGGTGAGACGCTTATGTGCTTCTGGGATGCCGAAGAAGCGGCGCTTATGAGCATAGACGACGTGGAGAGAAAGTTCTTTTTCAGGGCGAAGGCAGGAAATGGCGAGAGGCTTAAAAAGCTCTTTGGCGAAGAACTGCAGGAAATCAGTCTGTCCGGCGTGACAGAGGAAATTGGTTATGTAACAGGTGTTATGAAAGAAAAAGAATTTGCAGCATTGTATGAACAGCTTACGGACATTACAGTGGGCAGCAGGATTCGTATCGAAGCATAAGTGAAAAAGCAGCTTGGAAGCTGATTTGAATGAGGAGACATATGAAATACTTGATAGTTTTAGGGGATGGCATGGCGGATGAGCCGATTGCGGAGTTGGGCGGCAAAACGCCTTTGGAGTACGCGGACACGCCCAATCTGGACCGTCTCAGCAAAAAATCTGAAATTGGCATGGTGCATACGATTCCCGACGGCATGAAGCCCGGGTCTGACACCGCCAATCTGTCCGTGCTGGGTTACAATCCGAAGGTATATTATTCGGGACGTTCTCCCCTGGAGGCGCTCAGCATCGGCGTTCCCATGAAGGATACGGACATTGCGCTGCGCTGCAACATTGTGACATTGTCGGAAGAAGCGTGTTCCTTTGCAGAACAGACGATTATCGACCACAGTTCTTCTGAAATCAGCACGGAGGACTGTGCGGTTCTTCTTAAGGCGGTGGCGGAGGAGCTTGCCAGTGAAGAGTTCCAGTTTTATGTAGGCACCAGCTACAGGCACTGCCTGATTTGGAACCATGGAAAGGTGTTGGAATTTACCCAGCCCCATGATGTTTTGGGGCAGATAATCGGTCAATATCTTCCCACGGAAGAAAAGTTCCGCAGCATGATGGAGCGAAGCTATGAGATATTAAAGAACCACCCTATTAATACAGAACGGAAAAAGCAGGGACTGAATCCGGCAAACTGCTGCTGGTTCTGGGGGGCAGGCACCAAACCTGCGCTTTCTTCCTTTGAAGAAAAGACGGGAAAGAAGGGTATGATGGTTTCTGCGGTTGATTTGTTGAAGGGCATCGCAGTGGGCGCCGACATGGGTGTTGCCTGTGTGGAGGGCGCTAACGGCGGTTTACATACCAATTATGAAGGCAAGGTGGACGCTGCAATTAAGGCGCTTGTGGAGGACGGCTATGATTTTGCCTATATCCATGTGGAAGCACCGGACGAGATGGGTCATCAGGGCAGCGTGGAGAAAAAGGTGAAGGCGATACACTATCTGGATACCAGAGTGATTGGACCTGCCGTAGAAAAGCTGGCTGCAGCCGGTGTTGATTACAGGCTTCTGGTGCTGCCGGACCATCCGACACCGATACGGGTGCGCACGCATACCTCGGACAGTGTGCCTTACCTTTTGTACGACAGTACGGAAGAAAAAGAAGGCAGCCGCGACTATAACGAGCGGGAAGGGCGTGTCGGCGGCATATTGGTTGCCGAGGGGCACCGGTTAATTGACAGGCTTTTTGAAAAATAATTGTGAGGAGTACGGGATGTTATGAAAAAGGTTGTAAAATTCGGCGGCAGTTCTCTTGCCAGTGCGGAGCAGTTTGTCAAGGTGGGCAATATCATCAGGGCGGATAAGGAGCGGAGTTATGTGGTGCCTTCCGCGCCGGGAAAGCGGTTTGCAGAGGATACCAAGGTAACGGATATGCTTTACGACTGTTACGGGATTGCAAAGGCAGGGAAGGATTTTTCCGCCGAGCTTGCTGCGATTAAGGCGAGGTATCAGGAAATTATCGACGGACTGCGCATGGAGCTTTCCCTTGACGAAGAATTTCAGGTGATTGAAAAGAATTTTAAGGAGAAGGCGGGACATAATTACGCGGCTTCCCGCGGGGAGTACTTAAATGGTATCATCATGGCTGCCTATCTCGGCTATGATTTTATAGATGCGGCGGAAGTGATTTTCTTTCAGGACAATGGCGAGTTTGATGCCGAGCTGACAAATGAGGTACTTGCCGAAAGGCTGTCCCACTGCCAGAATGCGGTAATTCCGGGATTTTACGGCGCTTACGCGGACGGACGGGTCAAGACTTTTTCCAGAGGCGGCTCCGACGTTACCGGCTCCATTGTGGCAAAGGCAGTAAAAGCCGATGTATATGAAAACTGGACGGATGTTTCGGGCTTTCTGGTTGCAGACCCCCGCATCATCGATAATCCGGAGGTGATTGAGGTTATCACTTACAGGGAGCTGCGGGAGCTTGCTTACATGGGAGCCGGCGTGCTGCATGAGGACGCTATTTTCCCGGTGCGCCAGCAGGGAATCCCCATCAATATCCGCAACACCAATGCGCCGGAGGATGAGGGCACGTGGATTGTGGGAAGCACCTGCCAGAAGTCCAAGTATGTCATTACGGGTATCGCGGGCAAAAAGGGCTTTTGCGCCATCAATATTGAAAAAGATAAGATGAATTCGGAAATCGGTTTCGGAAGAAAGGTGCTGCAGTCCTTTGAGGAGAACGGCATTTCCTTTGAGCATGTGCCATCCGGTATCGATACCATGACCGTGTTTGTCCATCAGGACGAGTTTATGCACAAGGAGCAGAAAGTGGTAGCAGGAATCCACAGGCTTGCAAATCCGGATTCCATCGATATTGAGTCGGATTTGGCTCTGATAGCAGTGGTAGGAAGGGGCATGAAGTCCATGCGTGGTACTGCGGGCAGGCTGTTCTCTGCATTGGCGCATGCCAATATCAATGTCAAGATGATTGACCAGGGTTCCTCCGAGCTGAATATTATCATAGGTGTTGCCAATGAAGATTTCGAGACGGCAATCAAAGCGGTTTATGATATTTTTGTGGTGACACAGTTGTAAAAGAATAAGAGAGAAAATACAAAAAGAAACAGAAGGTACTGTTGAAAGCGGAAGACACTCTGTTTCTTTTTTTGTGCTTGAAAATTGCGCAGTTAATAGCCATCAGCCTTTAGCGAGTTTTCTTTGTTATCATCACAATAACATCTGTTATCATACATAACATGGCGTAGAGGAGCCAGCACAGGATGAATGCGGTGTGGGAGTTCAGCATGAAAAGCGAGGGAAAAGGGCTGAAGGTCCACCAGGTGCCGTTTATGGTTCCTTGTATGAAATTAAATATGCAGGTAACAGGCATTAAAAGAAGAAACCATACGTTTATGGCCGCAAACCATTTTTGGGAAGAAGGTTTATGCTCTCCTGTAAGCTGCCCGATTACATGGATAGTGCAGCCGGCTGCCAGAAGAATAAAGCCGACTGCGACGGAGAGAGAAGTTTGTTTTTCTATCCAAATCATAATGGCAATTATCAGTCCTGCAAAGTTGATAGCCGTGCCCACTGTGGAATACATTCTTGCATCCCGTCTGTTTGCCCGGGACAACCCCGGTTTAGGCTCAATTCCCTTCAATAAATAGTCCGTTGTCACTTCAAAATAGTCGCTTAGCAGGATGACCTTTTCTATGTCGGGGCTGCTTTGTTCACTTTCCCATTTGGATACTGCCTGTCTTGAAACACCGATTTTATCTGCAAGTTCTTCCTGTGATATGCCTTTTGCTTTTCTCAGGGATTGTATTCTGTCTGCTATTGTCATGACGCTGCCTCCTGAATCTTTGATAGTACCATTGTAATATATATGAT
>CAMWLB010000169.1 GCA_947174985.1 uncultured Lachnospiraceae bacterium
CGGCAGGGATATGGAAATGTCCTGCGATGAGGCGGTTATCCGCAAGATGGGCAGCGGTGTGAAAAAGGAATATTCTGCTTCCCTGCTGAATCTTGCCACGGGCAGGCGGATTGTTGGCGGCGTACCGCTGGCGTTCGGTGAAGGTGATACGGGCGGCAGAATCAAAAATGTGCTCAGCTATAAAAAACCGGCGGCGGTGCTGATAGGTGCAGTAGCAGTAGTGATTGTGGCGGCAGCGGCAGTATTGCTTGCCAATCCCCGTAAAATCTCCGATTCCGAAGGTGCGGAGCCGACGGGCGAAGGGGAACTGACGGAGGTGCTGTATGGTGTTGTCGGAGAATATGACGGCGGATATGTGGTAACCATTCCGGTGATCGGCGTGGTAGAGTTGAATACGGATAAGATTGAGACTTATTTTGAGCCCGGCGAGGACGGGCAGGATTTGCGTGCCGGGGATTTGGTAGAAATTAAATTTGCTGCGGGCGTGGATGTGCAGGTGCTGGAGACCTATCCGGCGCGATTCGCCCAGCCTGTGGAGCATGTTTATATTATGCAGCGTGGGCTGGCACTCTCCTATGTGGGAGAGGACCGTTACCGCATTTCCTTTCCCATCGGAGGTCCGAAGGTGAGAGGAGGAGAGGAAGTGGAGGCAGGAGATATGCTGCAAATCTACCGGACGGACGAGTACGGGGAAAATGAAGTGCCCTGGCGCATGGTGCCGGTTCTGGAGGTGGATAAAGAGAAGAATCAGGCTTCGATAGAGCTTTCCACAGAGGATACACGGGTATTTCTTACAGAGCTTAACCAAACCATTTCCCGTGTTTATATCAAAGCGCAGGATAGTGCGGCAGGCAGCGGCGGAGAGGGGAACGCAGAAACAGGCGGCAGCCCGGAGGAAGAACAGGCGCTCGTTGTGAACGCAGAGGGCTCTTATGAGGTGGCGATTCTTGGCTTGTCAGAGGGGGAGCCGCGTGCGATTACTGCATATGAACTGGTTGAAAATTATGAAAGTCGGATTTTTAATGTGGAAGAAGGAGATGAACCGCTTGTTTTTTCCGATGACTGTGTTTATCTGGTGAATACGACTATGGAAACCGTGAACTACAAGGAGGTTTCCTATGAGGAGTTTGTGGAAACTCTGGTTAAGTGGGAGGATGGTTTTCAGAGGAACCCTGTACAGCTTACCTTGCGGGATAACCTGATTGTGGAAGCTGCGCAGAGGAACGCCTACATGAAATATGGTATTTCTTATTATAGAAAGGTCTTTGATCACGGGTATCAGGATATGCTGGAGATTGCGGGCGAAGATATGCTGGAACAGTATTATACGCTGGCGGGCACGGAAACATTTGATGTGGCGGATAGTGATGGTGATGAGCAGATTGAAATCTATACCGGCAATATCGGGGACGGAAATAGCGGATTGGTGCTGTTCCGTGATGCGGAGGGCAGTCTGCTCTATTCTGAATTTGCGCATCAGGCACGCGCAGGCTGGAACAATGTTTATCTGGGAGAGATAGACGGCATGGGCTTTATTATGAACCTGTGGATAGAGGACAGGGACGATTATGGATCATACTCCTACTGTGTGTACAGGCTTTCCGCAGAGGGAAAAATCCTGCAGATAGCGGGTTCTTCCTTTGACTGGGGGCTTAGGATGGAATATGAGGACGTATTTTTTCAGGCATGGATGGAGCCTCTTACGTACTATCTGGAGCACAGCTACCTGATTCTGAGCAGCCAGGAAGGAGAATTGCGGACGGAGCAGGTGTCGGAGGCGGATGTGTATAATTATGAAACTTTGAATCTGAAAGGCAGAAAAATAGGTTGAAAGAAAAACTTTTTGTTGGAATTTTGAATATGAGCCTGACGGCTTGTATTATCATACCGGTTGTGATAGCGCTCAGATTTTTGCTGCGAAAGGCGCCGAAGCTCTTTTCCTATATCCTTTGGTCGGTGGTGCTTTTCAGGCTGATTTGTCCGGTTTCCTTTTCAGCGGCATTTTCTCTGCTTGGTGCGCTTAATGCGCCGAAAACGGAGAGAGGACAGATTTCTTATATATCTGTTGATATTGCTGTAATACCTGCTGATACAAAAGACATGCAGTTTCCAGTGGCAAGTCCCGTGGCGGGCGGAGCCGCTTTGGAGAAGACGCCTGCAGCAGAGCCGATGGTATCCGCGGTTACAATCGGGTCATGGATTTGGATTGCGGGCGTATTGGCACTGCTTATCTATAGTGTGGTGACGCTGGTAAAACTGAAGAGAAAGCTGAAGGGTGCCGGACATGAGTGGGACAATATTTATATTGCAGAAAATCTGACAACGCCTTTTGTCTGCGGTTTTCTGGCGCCGAAGATTTACCTGCCCTCTGCGCTGGAAGGGGAGGAAAAGGCGTATATCCTGCTGCATGAGCAGATACACATAAAAAGGGGAGACCACATCGTCAAGCTTCTGGGGTATCTGGCGCTTTGTATGCACTGGTTTAATCCTCTTGTGTGGGCGGCATTTTTCTTAAGCGGCAGGGATATGGAAATGTCCTGCGATGAGGCGGTCATCCGCAAGATGGGCAGCGATGTGAAAAAGGAATATTCTGCTTCCCTGCTGAATCTTGCCACAGGCAGGCGGATTATCGGCGGTGTGCCGCTGGCGTTCGGTGAAGGCGATACGGGCGGCAGAATCAAAAATGTGCTCCGCTATAAAAAACCTGCGTCGGCACTGATTTGTGCAGCAGTCATCGTGATTGCGGCTGCGGCGGCAGTACTGCTTGCCAATCCCCAGAAAAGTGCAGCTTCCGAAGGCGCAGGGATGACAGGAGGAGTGGAGCAGACTGCGAAGGAGGCACTGCATGGTGCTGCCGGAGAATATGGCGGCGTCGGACAGGAAAATGAGGCGGACAATGCAGGACAGGAAGATGGAAAAGCGGGCGGCAGTCTGCAGGAAGAGCCGATGACCGGTACGCTGGAAATCAGGATGTTGTCAGAAAAAGAACCGAAAACAATTACCGCATATGCGCTGCAAAAAGATAATGGGGAATGGATTGTCTATCATGGATATGAAGATGAAATAGGACCTCTTGTGTTTGCAGAGAACTGCGTTTATAAGGTGAATACATCTATGGAAACCATAGCCTATGAGGAGGTTTCTTACGAGGAGTTTATGGATTTCCTTGAAATAGAGGATTTTCGTTTCTCTATCCGGATTACGTTTGTGGACAATGTGATTGTGGAAGCCTCAAAAATAAGCATATACGAGGAGTACGGCATTTCTTATGCGGCAAAGCTTCCTGATTACGGCTATCAGTATATGCTGGAACTTGCGGGCGAAGATATGCTGGATAAGTATTATACACTGGCAGGCATGGAAAGCTTTGATGTGGCAGATAGTGATGGTGATGAACTGATAGAGATATATACCGGCGATATCGGAGAGGGTAACAGCGGACTGGTGCTGTTCCGGAATGCGGATGGCAGTCTGCTCTATTCTGAATTTGCGCATCAGGAACGCTCAAACTGGAACAATGTTTATCTGGGAGAGATAGACGGCACGGGATTTATTATGAATCTGTATATAGATGACGTAGGCTTTTATGGGGACTATGCCTATCGTGTGTACAGGCTTTCCGCAAAGGGAGAAATCCTGCAGATAGCGGGTTCCGGCTTTGGCTGGGGGGAGTCTTTTGCATATCAGGACGAATTATTTAGAGAATGGGTAGAGCCCTTGGAGTATTATCTGGAGCACAGCCGCCTGATTCTGAGCAGTCAGGATGGAGAGCTGCGGACGGAACAGGTATCGGAGGCTGACAAGTACAATTATGAGACCTTGAACCTAAAAGACAGAAATTTGGTGAGAATGCCATGAAAAGATTTTATTTTCTGTTTTTAATGTTGTGGTGTGTTCTGTTTTTCGCAGGATGTGGAAAGCAGGAGGAGCATAAGGAGGGTGGCGTGCAGGGGGCGCCTGCAGACACTGAATCCGCCGCTGCAGGAGCGGGAAATCTCGCGGAAGGACAGGCAGAGTACCGTGATATTTATGCAGACCCGCAGACCATTTTTGCATGGGAGGAGAGTACGGGAGAGTCGCCCTTATCGGATTCGGGCATGCGTTTTTGCGGCATGCAGTTTTATCAGGGTGAACCGGTACAGTTCTGGGAGAAGTACTGCTATAATGATGTAGGAAAGTATGTGTATTCTGATGTTTATCTGTACAGAATCGATGGAAGCAGCGAGTTGTTATGGCAGACCTCTTTGTCCTTTTTTTATCATGTATATCTGGACGAGGATGGGAATGGTTACTGCTGGGGAGATACTTATAAGGATGGGGGAGGGGGACTGTCAGAAGTAGAACGTTCCACCCTTGTCAAGTATCTTGCGAATGGGGAAATTCTCTTTACAAGGGAATGGGAGGATGGCAGTTCTGTGGCGGACATCTGCAGCCTGCCGGATGGCAGGGTGTACCTGATTTTGGCGGATGCAAGAGCGAGACGCCTGCTGGAACTTGACCCTGCCACCGGGCTTACGGAAGAAGTAAAACAGGTCAAACTGCTGAGTAGTGGAGGACAGATGTTGGGGGCTGGAAACAGTACGCTGCTTCTGTATAATATGTGTGGTCTTTTCAGTAGTAATGAAATTACGGAATTGAACATGATGGATGGAACGGAAAACAGTATCTTTTCTTTTGAGGGAACCTCTTATAATGGTTATGGTATGGCACAGTGGGATTTCAGGATGATGGAGGACGGAAGCACAGAGATTCTTTATGCAGATTTTTTGGGTGAGACAGCTATATGGGACAGGCTGCAGATAAAAGATGTGGAAAAAATCCCGATTGTCATCAGGGGCAGTTTTGCTACCGAGGGCTGGATAGCCGGACAGGCAGCTTTGTTTAACGCGCAGAGTGATACATACCATGTGATAGTGGAAAGCTGCAAACTGGATGAAAGGGCTGATTATGCAAGATTAACCAGTGTGCAGATTGCCACTGGAGAGGGACCGGATATCGTGTGCGGGGATTTGCTGGAGGATTACCTTGCCGGTCTGCTGGAAAAGGGCGCTTTTGAGGATTTAAGCCCCTATATGGCAGATAGCAGCATCAGGGAGGAGGACTATTTTCCTTTTACCTTCAACTTCTGGAAGGAGGACGGCAGGGTGTACGGAATCTGCCCCAGATTTCCCGGCGGGGTAGGGGTAGAAATTGATGAAAAGGTTCTGGGCGGACGCGTAGAGCCTGACATCCACACACTGGTAGATGCTTTGCTTTCCTGGCAGGAAGAGGCAGTATATCTGAAAAACTATGGTTCGCAGAAGCTGCTGGAGCTCTTTTTAGAGGGGACGGAAACACTGTGGGGGGCAGTGGACTGGGAACAGGGAACCTGCGATTTTAGCGGAGAACTGTTTCAAAACATATTGGAGATTGCAAAGCAGTATGGAGATGACGGCAGAAAAGGGGGTCTCCCCAGTCTGGCGCAGGATTTGGATCGCAGTGTTTCAGACATTTTCCGTTTTCATGGGCCGGCGGAGCAGGAAGAAAGCGGAATGGTATTGGTGGGCGTTCTCTTTGACGATGGCTGTCATCTGGCACTTTCCTCTTTCATGGCGATGGCAATCAACGCAAATTCTGCTCACAAGGAAGGCGCATGGGAATTTATCTGTTTTCTTTTGGGAGAGGATGCACAGAATACTTATGCTGTTGATGGCAATATTCCTGTCTTGCAAAGCGCTTTTGATTTGATGATTGACGGACAGAAAGAAAGGGTTGCAGGTGATAATCAAATCATCATAACCATTACAGAGATGGGGGCAAACGGCGCTACGGGTGCACAGTGGACGGAAATCTATGACGAAGAGGATATTACAGAGGAGAAAATAGAGACATATAGAAAAATGCTGGAGGGAGCGTGTCCATATCCTATCCGTACTTTACCAGTCCTCGATATTATCTATGAGGAAGCGGCGGATTATTTTAACGGCAGCAAAAGCCTGGATGAGGTATGTGGGATTATAGAGAACAGAGTACAGTTATATCTAAATGAAAGCCGTTGAATTTGAAATTGCCAGTCAACTGAATTTATTATATAATAAATACATATGAAGGTTCGGAATGAGTAGAAATAAAGTGTAATCATTGCAGGACAGGAGGCTGGTATATGAATGTAAAAGAAATTGTGCGAAAAATGACACTCGAGGAAAAAGCAGGGCTCTGCTCCGGCGCGGACTTTTGGCGTACCAAGGCGGTGGAACGGCTGGAGGTGCCGCAGATGATGGTGAGCGACGGACCGCACGGGCTGCGCAAGCAGGAGGAGACGGCGGACCATCTGGGGCTGGACGAGAGTGTCAAAGCGGTATGCTTTCCGGCGGGCTGCGCTACTGCAGCTTCTTTTGACAGAAAGCTGCTGCGGACTTTGGGGGAGACACTTGGAAAGGAATGTCAGGCGGAAGGAATCGGCGTGCTGTTAGGGCCTGCGGTCAACATCAAACGTTCCCCGCTCTGCGGCAGAAATTTTGAATATTTTTCCGAGGATCCTTATCTTGCAGGACAGATGGCGTCCAGCTATATCAAGGGTGTGCAGAGCAAGGGCGTCGGAACCAGCATCAAGCATTTTCTTGCCAACAATCAGGAGCACAGGCGTATGAGCTCCAGCAGCGAAGTGGATGAAAGAACGCTGCGGGAGATATATCTGCCGGCATTTGAAGAAGCGGTAAAGAAGGCAAAGCCGTGGACCGTGATGTGCTCCTACAATCGGATAAACGGTGTGTATGC
>CAMWLB010000170.1 GCA_947174985.1 uncultured Lachnospiraceae bacterium
AAGAGGCGTCCTGCCGTCAGTTCTTCCAGTGTGTCAGCCTGATTGCGAAAGGTGATAGAGCCGCTTGAGGTAAGTGTAATGGACAAGCTGTCGCTGCTGTATTTTATGGCGTTGTCCATCAGGTTAGCAAGGATACGCATAAGAGCCTGCCGGTTTAAGACGCGGCAGACTTCGGATTCGGGCATGTATATCTGCGGATCGATACCGGCATTTTTCAACGCACCGTAATAGGCGGCGGCAGTTTCTTCCAAAGCGGCATTCAGGGACAGGCTTTCTTTCTCTGTATCAAAATCGGCAGACAGAATGACGGAGTAGCGGAAAAGCTCCTCCGTCAGATTTTTCAATGCCTGCACGCGGTTCTCGATAATGCACAGATAGTCTCTTGCTTTGTCAGACAGCGGTTCCTGCTTTATCAGTTCCATGTAGCCGCATATTGCCGTCAGCGGCGTGCGCAAATCGTGGGACATATTGGTGACGGCGGCTTTCAGTTCGCGGTCGCCCTGCATATAATTAAGCTGCGCCTTTCTGAGAAGTTTTAGCTGCCGATCCATGTCGGCAGCCAGACTTCTCATTTTTTTGTCGGATGTTGAGATTGCAATACCGACATTTGTGTCGCTTTTTAACCGTTCTGCAAATGTTTCACGAAGTTCGTCGGCGGCACGGCGTATGGAAACCAGCCTTAGGATAAGAATGATAATGATAAAAATGAGTATTAGTGTTAATAGGCAGAGCAGGCTTGTCATAGCGTCTCCTTTACTTGAGTTCTTTCCGGCTGAAAAAGAAACATCCGGCGGCGCTCGATAAAGCGGTAATGGACAGAGAAAGCGCAGCAATCCGGAAAGGATGCAGAATGTCGAGGTTTGCAAGCTGAATCACCTGCCCACCGGGAAGCAAATCAAAGAAAAACTGATAAATTTCCCGTTTCATACCCGTCAGATACTGCGGATTTGCAATCTCCTCCACGGAAATTTCACCGTTTATGGAAAGCTCAGCCACCGGAATTGTTTCGGGAGCATTAAGCTTCTGATACAGAACTATGCCGACTATCAACAGAAAGAAGGCTGCCAGAATACAAATAATGTTGGCATACGACTTTGAGGAGCAGAGCATGGAAATCATATTGTAAAGCGCCGCATATGCAACACACAGCAAAAGACCATCCACAAAGAGTATAAGGAAAAAAGAAAGCTTTATTGTGGGAAGTCCGAAGAGGGGAATCCCCAAAACAAATGCTGCGGCAAGTGTCACCAGATACATCAGTGCTGCGGCGAAAACGCACAGGATAAAATTGGAAAAATAGATGCCAGTTCGGGTGTGTCCGACAATCAGCTTATTGTGGATAGTGCCGTCGCTGTATTCCGTTCCCACAAACAGACTGCACAGGACGGAAAGAATAATACAAACGGCAATGGGGCCGCCAAAAAGGAAGTTATCCAGTATTGGGGAATGGCCATATTGTATGGATTCGATTTTCTGATTTATCAGGGTGCCGGCGATAAATAAAAAGGACAAAATCAGTCCGCCGATAAAAATGTGATTTTTTCGAATACGCATAAAACCGGCCTGTAAAAGCTTACTCATGGTTGATACCTCCTGTCAAACGAATATAGTAGCTCTCCAAAGTTTCATTTTTTTCCTGCATGGTACAAATGTCACAATTTTGTTCTGCAAGCTTTTTTGACAACTCTGTTACGTTGACAGTGCTGAAGATATCCGCTTCCGTATCTGATAAAATGTCATATTCCAGATTTTTGTCATCTAAAACGCGGGCGAGCGCTTTTGTGTCAGTGACGATGATGTGCGTGCACTTGCGGCAGGCAGCTTCCAGTTCTTTGGCACTGATTTCTTTCAGCATATGTCCGCCGTCTATAAAGCCGTAGTGGGTTGCAAGCCTTGCGAGTTCATCTAGGATATGGCTGGAAATCAGGCAGGTGACCTGTCTGTCCCTGTTGAGTTTTAAAATCAGTTAACGGATTTCCACGATGCCCTGTGGGTCAAGTCCATTCATCGGTTCGTCGAGCACCAGAAAATCAGGGTCTCCGGCGAGTGCCACCGCGATGCCAAGGCGCTGCCGCATACCGAGGGAAAAGTCGGCGGCCTTCTTTTTGCCGGTGTCAGCAAGTCCCACAAGGGCGAGAAGCTCATGAAGTCCGTCGTAGGAGGGCTTTCCGAGAATCCGGTATTGTTGTTTTAGATTATCCTCCGCAGTCATATTCATGTAGATGGAAGGCGTCTCCACTACAGCGCCCATCCGCCGGCGGGATTTTGTGATGTCTTTTTCCGTGTCTGCACAGCCGTACAGGGTGTATTCCCCGCTTGTCGGTCGTGCCAGCCCGCATATCAGCCGTATTAGCGTGGTTTTGCCTGCGCCGTTCTTTCCCACAAAGCCATAGATGGCGCCCTTTGGGATATGCATGGAAAGAGCGTCCAGCGCTTTCAGATGCCCGTACTGTTTGGTGAGGGCATTGGTTGATAAAATATATTCCATTATGATACCTCCTGCATTTCTTACCGGAAATTCTGCCGGTACCGGTATACTGACATATAAATCCGGCTGTCAGTATTTAGGATAACCGAAAAAAGTTAAGCAGGCGGTAAAGAAAACAGTAAAGAAAAGGTTAAGATTTCTCGGTTTTCAAGCGGAACCCGATGCCCCATACCGCCTCAATATAATCCCTACCGCCAAGCTCCGACAACTTTTTCCGCAGATTGCTGATGTGTACCTTTAAGGAGCTTTCCGTGCAGTCCGGCGTATCCTCACAGATTCTGTCGAGAATGGTGGATTTCGGAATAACCTGTCCGGGATTTTTAAGAAGAAGCTTGAAAATGGCATATTCGGTTCTTGTCAGTCTTATCGTTTTTCCATCAGCCGACACTTCATGCAGATCGTGATTTAATGTTAAATTTTCAAAAATGACGGGAGTGTCGTTTGTGTGCGTCGCATTTCTAAATTGTACCGCAATCCGCGCAAGCAACTCTCTGGGGTCAAAAGGCTTTGTCAGATAGTCGGCGGCGCCTCCAAGCAGCACATTCACCTTGTCTTCCGTGTTTATCTTTGCGCTGATAACAATAACGGGAATCCCCTGCAGCGCAGGCAGAATCTCTTCCCCCGACAGCCCCGGCAGCATCAAATCCAGCAGAACGAGGTCAGCCCTTTCCCGCTCCAGCAAAAGCAGCGCCTCCGTCCCCGAATAAGCCCTGATAACCCGATACCCCTCTCTTACCAAAACCTCTTCCACCATATCCCCAATATATCCATCATCCTCAACCACCAAAATAGTCCTCATCATATTCCCTTCTCTTTATAATGTATCCTTACCTATGTCAACATTCATTCGCCGGTCAATATCTAACAATTCCTCCATGTTCAGCCGCCAGAACCCGATATTCTTTGCCAGCTCGTAAAACCCTCACACAGAATCAAGTAAGTATAACTTTACAAGTCTTTTTTATCCGAGCGAGAGCGTGTCTGCTGAGGATATCAGGACTCTATCGGCGTGACATGGCACCATCTATTTTGATTATAGCGCGCCCCTCCACCCCCTGTAAACTTCATTTTTTCTCCCTTCTCTATATTGTATACTCGTTAAAAACAGGTTATAATGGTACTAACAAATCGGGAGCTGTGGAGGAGAGTATGCTGTATCACGGAACAACAATAGGTGGATTAAGTATCATCAAAGCAAATGCAAAATCTCATACGTCAGAAAAGACGGTTGCTTATTTTACCGAGGACAGATGTTACGCCTTAGTTTGCTGCCGAACCAGAGAGGAAAACTTTGTCACTATGGGACTCCGCGGGGACGGGAAACAGCATTATTTCGAGAGATTCCCAGACCAGCTAAAAATACTTTACGGCGGTAAACGTGGATACATTTACACTATCGCTGCAGCAGATGGATTGGTAAATACAAAAGGGCATACTTGGGAGAGCGAGACAGACGTATTTGTTCACCAGTATGAGATTGTGGACGACGTCTATGCTGAGATATTGAAAGAAGAACAAGCTGGCAATATTGTCATTCACAGATATTTAGAAATTGACCCGATTGAGCAGCAACAGAATGCAAACTACATTAAAGAACACATTAATGACCAAGGCGAGGAAATGAGACGGTTTTACCTGACTCACTTTTCTTCATTATGGGATTGAGGGCTATGAAAGCAAAAAGAAGCCGCAGCCGGACTGAAAAATATTTGTCTGGCTGCGGCTTTTGTTTGTGATAACAGAAGCGTGACAAACATGCGTCACTATTGTATATGTATAAGGGGCAGCAGAATATGGATTGTAAAGGTGTGGTCTTTCGTCTGGGTGACAAGGCTGCCGCCGTGCTCCCGCATAATCTTTTCACAGGTCTTCAGACCGATGCCGGTGCTTTCCTGCTCGTCATCTTCCTCCACGATACCGTTTGTAAAGCTAAGTTCAAAGAAATTCTCGTGCTCAGAGGCAGCGACCGAAATAGGAACCGTAATGTCGGCATATTTTCGGATATTGCTGAGAATATTGTTCAGCACACGCTGCATAAATTCAACATCCATGCGGCAGGAGCCTTTATACTGCTCTGCATCCAGGGGTGCTTCCACGGCAAAGCCGAGATTCTCCAAATCAAATACCATATTGTCCAGTAGACCGGTAATTAAATCAGAAACCGGAATCTTTTCCATGTGGTATTCCTCGTATATGCGCTGAGAAACAAGGAAATACTCAAAAATTTTATCTGACAAATCTTTCATCAGAAATGCCTTCTCAGAGGATTTTTCCAAAAACTCCTGCAGCTGTGCTTCGTCACGATATTTATGCTGTTTCATAATTTCCAGATAACCGATGATGGAGGTCAGAGGCGTTCTCAAGTCATGGGACAGGGAGGTTATCAGCTTTTGATTGGCATTCTGATTGGCATCCGCCTGTTGCTGCTTTTCCAGAATGGAGAGCCGCATTTGATTGATGCCATATGCAAGCTGATACAGCTCGTCACTGCTTTTTTCGGTTACATGGTAGGTAAGGTCTCCGCTCTTCAAAATCCGCAGCTCGTGGGCAAGCCGCTTGATATAATTGATTTTGCTTCGTACAATAAGAAGGAGCGGAACCAGAAACAGCAAAAACAAAATAAGCAGGTAAATGTAATAGGCAAACAGGTAAGCTTTGGTGTAACTGTAGGATTCGACCGAGGCAAACAAGGTAATGCCGTCTGCAAAGGTGATGCCGTAAAAAGTCATATAATACAGCTCGGTGTGGCTGCTGATAAGCTCCTGCGTGGTTCGATAATTGTAGTAATCCGCAAGCCGGTCAAAAGATTGGTTGTAGTTGGCGGATGTGCTGTAACGGACATAGGTATCATCGGTCAAAATAAGCGATACATCGGGATGTTCATAGTTCCACTCACAGATGGCTTCGATGTCTTCGCTGGTAATCTGGTTTTCCATTACGTATTCCTGAAAATTTTCCCGGCAGGCTTCACTCTCTTTTGCTATATTGCCAAGAGTTATATAGTAATAATCGAGCAATGCGTATATACCGGTCTGCAAAGGACCGGCAATGCAGTATACAATGGATAAAAGCAGGGTGACGGCCAGCGCCAGCTTTACAATCAGCCTGTCCTTGATAAAATGTGTCAGCTTATACCACACGATAGCCACGCCCCCATACGTTTTGTATATATTTGGATTCTTTTAAATCCGGCTCCAGTTTACGCCGCAGATTCCGGATATGAACGGTTACAGTGTTGTTGGAGGAGGAAAAATAGGGTTCGTTCCAGACGCTCTCATAGATATTTTGTACGGAAAAAACCTTTTGTCTGTTGGATGCCAGAAGAACCAGGATTTGGTATTCAATTTCAGTCAGTTCAATTTCCGTTTCGTCCTTTAATACGCGCTGCTTATCCAAATCAATCTGCAAATCATGGACATAAAGCACCTTGGCGGCAGGTTTTGCCGTGCCGGTGTATTGGTAACAGCGGCGAAGGAGCGCTTTTACGCGGGAGAGAAGCTCTGTGTAAGAAAACGGTTTTACCAGATAGTCATCCCCGCCTGCGGAGAAACCGATAACCTTGTCTGTATCGGTGGATTTTGCCGTCAGGAATAAAACAGGGGTCAGATAGTCCTGCCGTATGGCTTCACAGGCGTGTATGCCGGACAGTCCCGGCATCATGACATCCATAATAATCAAATCAATGGAATCATTCATGAGTTCTACTGCCCTTGTGCCGTTTTCTGCTTCTACGATTTCACAGCCTTCGCTTTCCAGTAAAATGCGAATGACCTCACGAATTTCCGCATCGTCGTCCACAACCATAATTTTTGCGCTTTGTTCCATGTAACCCTCCTGTGTGATAGTGCCGTACAGGCACCAGTAAAGTTGTATCTTAATTGTATCATGTGTGAAAAGGATTGTCAGTGTCAGTTTTATATCTTCATTATTCTTCACTTTTCTCCTTTTTAAAAAATAAATATACGTGTGTTGGGTTTCCTTGCGCAAGGGTTCCGGTATCTGTTATAATAGAAACGTATCTAAGGTTTCATTGGACACGAAGTAAATGCAGATGGTTGCGAAATGAGTCCTGCAAGGGACGGAAATGTTCAATAGAGACAAAACCGCCTCCGAAGCGTGGCAAGTTGCCCTTATTTTGTCTCTATTGCCCATTTCCTGTATCTAGGAAGAAAGCTTCTGAATTTTGCAATTGCTTACTGTATAAAACATAAAGAAGGAGAGAGACCTGGAAAAGAGAAGAATGAACGAGCAGGGAAT
>CAMWLB010000171.1 GCA_947174985.1 uncultured Lachnospiraceae bacterium
TTTTATTTGCCGCAGCCATGAACCACCGCTATGAGGGCGGCGGCTTTAAATTCTGCCCTGACGCCGACGATACAGACGGGGTTCTCGACTTATGCGTGGTAGGCAATATTCCCAAAATTGTTATCCTGTTTGCCCTGCCAACCGCCTTTTTCGGCAAACATTTTCTCTTCCCCGGCGTCAACCACTACCGTGCCGGACATGTCCGCCTTGAGGCAAGTGCGCCGCTCTGGCTCCACACGGACGGAGAAGCCCTCGAAAAGACCAAAACGCTTGAAATCGACTGTTATCAGGGTGCCATACGTTTTATCGTTTGATTTCTAAAGACTTTCTTAATAATCTCTGAATGTTAAAAAAAAGGGATTGCAAAATAAAAAAACTTGGCTATACTTGACTTGTACGAGGAAAAGTTTAATTTTTTATTTCAGGCAGGCAGCTGCCGCTTATGATGGGAGTCTTTATTGTGAAAAAATTAAAAAAACTGTATACCAATTACGGTCATGCGATTCCGCTGATCATTTACGGAATTATTTACATGACATGGTTCTGCCACTTGGAAAAAACGGTAACAAAGCAGTATACCGTTATCCACATGGGACTTGACGATTACATTCCGTTCTGCGAGGTTTTCGTCATTCCATACTTTTTATGGTTTGCCTATGTTGCCATCGTTGTCGCTTATTTCTTCTTTAAGGACAAAACGGAATACCACAGGGTCTGCACCTTTTTATTTACCGGCATGACTGTATTCCTGATTGTTTCGACACTTTGGCCCAACGGACATCACTTAAGGCTTAGCGAAATGCCGCGCGACAATATCTTTACCCACATGGTTTCTGCCCTGTGGAAAACGGATACGCCGACCAATCTCTGGCCGAGCATTCATGTTTACAACTCTTTGGGTGCACATATCGCCATTGCAAAGAGCAAGCACTTTGAAAACAGAAAGGGTATCAAAATTGCTTCTTTCGTGCTGGCAGTTTCGATTATTCTTTCCACGATGTTAATTAAGCAACATTCTTTATTTGATGTATTGACAGCTTTCATTTTATGTGCTATAGTATATACAGTCGTATATAGATACGACTTGGTTATGGCAATTAGCCAGCGTTTCGCTGGTAAATCCAGACCACAGGTCGGCTGAGATCCCGACCTGGAAGCAATATTCATTGCTGAATTCCTATTAAAGAGAGCCATGGATACCCCCTATGTCCATGGCTCTCGCCCTGTCCAAAAATAAATATTTTCATAAAAACAGCGCGGCAGTATAATTTCTTTCACACTGCCGCGCCATTGTTTTCATTTCTGTCTTAGTTAAAGTTAAATATTTTTTTGCAGATATCGTAACCTTCTATGGAAAGTTTTCTGCCTCCCCTGCCCGGCAGATTCATGGCGCCTCCCATAATGCCGTTCCGCAGTTTAAAGTAAAGCTTCTTGTCCTTTTTGCGCAGATAGAGCCAAAGCTCTTTCTTTTCTTCCAAATGTTCTTCGCTTCCCGACTTAATACAGAAAATGGAGGATACCGTCATAATAATTTCCAGATAATTTCTCATATACTGATAACGCCTCTTGCTCGCCGCAATCTCCGTCTTATGGTCCACAAGGTAATCTATCATCAGCTTATTGACCCGAAGCTGCTGGTCCAACCTTGATATCATAACGTTTTCATTGACTGACTGGTCCTCGCGTCCGATATAGTACCGGTAAAAATTGACGTCCAGATAGTACATGTTTTCCACATAGGGAAGCGGCTCAAAAACATAGAGGTTGTCCACGTAAAAGGTATGTTCCGGCAGCTTCAGCCCACAGTCACGCAAAAGCTGGGTTCTGAAAATCACAGAGTGCATCAAGATATAATGTCCCTTGCTGAAATGCTTGCAGTCCGCCCATGTAAATATTTTGTCCTTTGGAAGAATATGACGGTAATGCATCACCTTTTTGCGTTTTTCGCCAACCTTCTCATAGACAAAATTGCTGACCAGCATGTCCAAATGCTTTCCGCCGCCTGCTATGGCGCGCAGTGTGTCAAGAATCTGCCTGTATGCCTCCTCCTGTACCCAGTCGTCGCTGTCCACTACCTTGAAAAAGAGACCTGTTGCATTTTCAATGCCTGTGTTGACAGCAGAACCATGTCCGCCGTTCGCTTTGTGAATCGCCTTGATGATTCCGGGATACTTTGCCTGATACTCGTCTGCAATCTCCGCGGTATTATCCTTTGTAGAGCCGTCGTCTACTATCAGTATCTCGACATCCTCGCCGCCTAAAAGCAGCGAATCGATACATTTGCCCATATAGGCTGCCGAGTTGTAACACGGTATTGCTATGGATAATAATTTCATTTTATACCTCCCGGTACTTTTCATTTCCCAATTTTATATTTAAATAACCTGTGTACGCCGCAAATGCGGACGGGACAGGATATTTTTCCTCAGTGTCGGCGGCTTCCGCAAAAATCCAGCCTTCTTTTAAAAGTGCGGCCTTGTCGGATGCAAATTCGTCCACCCTTATCATATATCCCCACATATGCCATTCCTTATGCGTAAAAATATGGCAAGACTCGCGAAGCGGCGTAATACGAAGCGCATTTAAGCCTCTCTCCTGCAGCCAGGCTTTCACCTCGTCAGCGCTTCGGTGTCCCTCCATGGAAGGAAATTCGTACATGCCCGCCAGAAGACCTTTCGGCGGTCTCTTTCGCAGCGCAGTCCTGTTTTCGTCCTGTATCACCAAAACTGTTTTTTCTTCTATGCTGCGGGGTTTCTTCGCTCCCTTTTTCGGGTACTCCATCTGCACGCCAGCTTCCCTCGCCAGACAAAGCTCTGCTAACGGACAACAGTTACAGCGGGGCGCGCCGTTGGGGATACATACCGTTGCGCCGATTTCCATCATCGCCTGATTGAAATCTCCCGAGCGCTCAGGCATAATCTGCAAAAGCGCCTCCTCTGTTTTTTTCTTGACGGCAGGAAGCAGGATATCCTCCTCGAGCCGCAGAATCCGTGCCAGCACCCTGAGCACGTTACCATCAACTGCCGGAACCCTTCTCCCATATGCAATGGAAGCAATGGCTCCCGCCGTATAGCTTCCGATTCCGGAAAGCGTCAGAAGTTCTTCATATACAGACGGCATAACGCCGGCATATTCGTTTACAATCCGGACTGCCGCCTTTTGCATGTTTCTGACCCGGTTGTAATAGCCGAGCCCCTCCCACAGCTTGAGCAACACGTCCTCCGGCGCTGCTGCAAGGCTCCGGGTATCAGGAAGCGCCACCATAAAACGGTCGAAGTAGGGCTTGACCGCTTCCACTCTGGTCTGCTGCAGCATAATCTCGGAAACCCACACCCTGTAGGGCGTCGGATTCTCCCGCCACGGCAAAACCCGCTTGTTACTATCATACCATTTCAGAAGCGGTTTGGGAATATCTTCCAGACAACCCTTTCTTAATTTTGTCTTAGTTTCAGAAAAATTTTTGCCAAAGACATCCTGAAGTTCTACTCTCACCGGCGCATGTATCTCCATACTGTCCGCCGTAACCAGACAGTCATAAGCAAGAATATGCACGCCAGCCTTTTTGGCTGCAAGAAGCGCCTCCGCAAACAACGGCTGCGTGCTGCGGTTCGGAGTAAAATAGTCCACGCCCTGCATCTGTATGACAAAAATTACATATGCCTCGTAGCCCTCCCGTGCCGCCTCTATCAGCTCCTCCACATGCTTTACGGCACGCTCGCTAGGCGCGTCGGGAAACAGCACCACGTTGTCCTGCTCCAGGGTGACGCCTTTCACTTCCATGAATATCTTCCTATCGCCCGCTTCCAGATAAAAATCAAACCGCGAATTCTTGTATTTTGTCTCCGGACGCACAAAAGACAGGTCCGGAAAGAGCTGCTTTTTCAAAAGCCACTCCTCCACAGCCCTGTTTGGCGCCTGTGAATCCATATTAATCAACCTGCCGTCCTTTTCCACGGCAATCAAATCGTAGGCGGTCTTTCTGTCCGGCTTACCGCTTTTTTCCAGATAGACCGCCGCATTTTCAGAAAGCAGTTCCCTGCATCTGCCGGTATTCTTCACATGAACGGTTTCCCTCCTGCCGGCAAGTTCCACATACGCAATAAACCTGTTGGGCCTCTCCAGAAAAACGCCCTTTTCTACATTATGATACTTCATTTATCCTTCTTTCCAGCCTGTATATGGCAGCACTTCCCTCCATACTTCTCAAGGGCACTCTCGCCGCCGGCACCACTTCCGACGCCTGACTTGTATGTATCTGCTGGTCGTCAAAGAAAATCTGCGCGCCAAATGCGGACAAAACCTCTCGCTTTGTGATTCCCCCCAAAAAGAAAGCCTCGTCGATTCTGACGTCCCATGCACGCAGCGTGCGGATTACCCTCTCATGGGCCGGCGCACTTCTCGCCGTAACCAGCGCCGTTCGGATTGGTGTCTTTACTATGTCAAACTCTTTCTGTAAATCTGAGAGAAGCTTCAAAAATCTGGCAAAAGGGCCTGCGTGGAGCGGCTGTGCCGCCTTTTCCCTCTCACTGTTTTCAAATGCTTCCAGCCCCTGCTCCCTATATATCCTTTCTGCTTCATCCGAAAACAGCACAGCGTCGCCATCAAACGCAATTTTAATCTGCGGCGGAGCTTCCTCTCCCCAAAAAGGAATTGTCTTATCGGAAAAATTCTCTTCGCATATAATTCCCGCGGCAATGCCCGCATCGACAGCCGCCTGCACATCCTCCTCACATGCAGACAGAAACAAATCCGTCCGAAACGCTTTCAGATAAGGAACCAAAGGTGCACCGCTCAAAAATACCGATCGGGTGATTTTCAGGCCGTAATGCTCTATGGAATGGAAAATCCGCAGGGAAACGTCGGGATTGTTGCGGGACATCAGGATAATTTCCACCCTGTTAGCCCTTCCCGGCAGGCTGTTCAGCCGCAAAAGAGCCTTTATCAGTGCAAACGCCGGTCCTGGCTTTAGAATTTCATCTTCATGCACTTTCTGATATGCCGTGTACGCATCAAGTCCCTGCTCTTCAAATATGCCGTTGTCCTTTCGCATGTCAAAAAGCGCACGCGCAGAAACGCCTATCACCATACTGTTTTTTAAGCTGTATTCCATGGAAACCTCCTTATTTTGTTGTCCCCATGGCAGCCACGGCATCAGCGCAGCCTGTTACACTCAAATCGCTCCAGCGTGAGCAGGCAACTCTTCAATCCCAGATAACGCTCTTCCAAATCACCATCCGGCACTTCTATGTCACATGCCACCGCCATCGTGGTAATCATGTCGTCCGTAATCCGATTGTGCAGGTTTCCGAGTATCTGCAGGCGCTCCTCATAACTGCCCGCATCCAAAAATGCAAGAACCATGGGGTCAATATTAAGTTCCTGTTCTCCTTCTGCTTTTTCCTGCAGTTCAAATCGGAAGGTCTGCTCCGCAGAAGGATATTTCTCTCTGTCCAGCTTCTCTAAAAAATTTTCCAACGGACGGGCATATACTTCCCGCTCGCCGTACATTGCCTGATACACCACCAGCGATTCTCCGGTTTCCGTGTGCTCTGCAACTGCCAGAATCTGATAGAGACTGCCTTTAAAGTGCCTATAAATTTCATGAGGTTTTGGAATCTTGGACATAGGATTCTCCTTTCGTCCGCTTCTGCGGCTCCCTCTATTATAATCCCAAATTCCATACTTGTCATGCATTTCATGTCGGGTGGCGGAGAAAATTCTTTTGCGCCGGAATGTATCTTGGCGAGTCACGCCGACAGCGTCGCTCGCCGCAACCTTGACCCTCCGCAACACACACTCTCTCACCTGTATATAAATTAGCATTTCTCCTGTCCGATTATCCGTACTTTGAACGCAAAGTGATACCCAAAAACAAATTTAAAACACAACTAACAAGGCAATATAAAAATAGTACTGTTACTACAATATCAGTAACAGCACTACTCTTCCTTTTACAACCTATCATAAAATTTATCAGTCGTCTCTCAACTCACTTCTATTCCAGCTCCGCAAGATAAAGCTTCACCCTGTTTTCTATCACGGCGCTGATTTCTTCTATTGTCTTATCTCCCGTAAAGTAAAGCTCCGCTTCCTCCTCGATAATGGCAAGAACCTGCTCCGTCCTATAGGAGGCCGGTCTCGCGTTTGCAATGCCCTCCCAGAACTTTTCCTCCAGCCCCTCAGGAAGTTCTTCCCTGATGATATGGCGGCCATCGCTTGTGTATGTATTATAATAATAATCATACAGGTATTCCTCCACGCTCTCTTCCAGTGCCCCCTCATGCACCGGCATGGCAAACCCCTGGGTTACCAGCGCCTGGTTTTCCTCATCCAGCAAAAACCGAATAAACTGCCATGCGCCTTCCTTGTGTGCAGAATTGGCATTGATGGCGACGGACTCCATCTGCAGCCAGTTTACCATGCCATCCTCCGAAGGGTAGCCTGCCAGTACCATGCCCTGCTTCTCTGCTTCTCTTTCCCGACCCACCATGGAGGAAAAATCGTATATGTATCCCCGGTCGGCAATTTTCTCCCATTCCCCGTTTCTCTCCGTCAGCCCGTACTGCCCGGAAACCCTCAGTATCTGTTCCCAGAGATCCCCGCTGAAGTCACAGGTTCTTTCTTCCCAGTCCACCATGCCGTAAAAATCCTCCGACATCTGGAAAAAATAGT
>CAMWLB010000172.1 GCA_947174985.1 uncultured Lachnospiraceae bacterium
ACTTAATGATGCGTTCCGGACGTGCGGATTTGGCAGTATGTGACTCTCTGGAAAACGGAGTGATTGTACTTTACAACCAGATCCGCAAAAAAGCAAACTCGGAGTTTGATATTCTGCTGGATGAAACAGACATTGACGGTATTTTAGAGGGCAAAGCCGATCTGTATGCTCCTGATATAGTTTCATTGGTAGAGCAGATGGCCCGGAATTTTGTCAATGACCTTGCAAACGGGCTGAGGGAGCGTATGCTGGATCTGTCATCCGGCAAAGTGGTGTTTGTAGGAGGCGGGGCAATACGGCTGCGGAGGCAGATTGAAAGTTCAGGCAAGGTAAGGAACGCTCTGTTTGTGGAGGACATCAATGCCAACGCAAAAGGGTATGAGTTTCTTTATCGAATGGAAACCAGAAACAGGTGAGCCTATGAGGGAGAAGAAAGATCGGGAGCGGTTCAGTATCAAGTTCAATGAAAATGACCCGGCTCATGATGCTGTCATACGCCTGTTGGAGAAGCAAGGTCCTCATAGCAAGGCGCAGTTTATTGTTAATGCTGTCCTGCATTATATAAACGATCCGGGGGTATTGGCTATTCCCCTGACACAGACAGTAGACAGGGCATCCATAGAGAATATCGTAATGGAGATTTTGCGCAATAGGGCTGGCGGGCAGAAGGACACCATAAATAGGGCAGATTCCATAAAAGTAAAAGGAAAGAAACAAGAATCTGCAGAACCACCAGAGCAGAGGCATGATACCGAACCGGATCAGAAGGAAATGGATGAGGCTTTATGGACTATGATTGCCGATACTATGTCGGCATTTCGCAATAACTGAGTGAAACGAACGGCATCATTAGTCTTGAAAAACAAATTGATTTTATATGTGCTGGCAGGCTTTCGGGCCTGCCATTTTTATTTGTTCCGTGGCAGTGAGCACTGTATATGGCAAATGCAGTGAGGCATATGACTGTCGCAGAAAATTGCAGGATTCTAGATACATTAATTCTATCATTATACACTTTCACAAGCATAACTAAAAAATATAACCAAAACAGTAACTATATTGATAACTAAAATTATGACTATTAATGAGCATATATTCAGTTATATACGCATAGGTATAAAAATGGATATACTAATGGTGTATTATGAAAAACAGGAGGGACTTATGTTTCATATTGATAAAACATTTTTGCATCCTAACATTGGTGTAACAGTGCGGTTTACCCCGGTATTGTATGAATGGCTGAAAAGCGTTTGTGAAAGAGAAGGTATGACATTCAATCATCTTGTGCTGCAATGCTGTAAGAATTGTATGGAAATGGATTTGGAGGAAACAAAAGCAGAGGAGCCGGAAGCGAGACGGTGAATAATGAAGGGGATATTTCAAGTAGGAATTTGTGATGATAAGCAGGAAGATCTGAGACTGATAGAAAAGGCAGTACGCGATAGTGCAAAAAGGATAGGAATCTCGATTCCGATAGAATGTTTTCTTTTTCAGGACGGAGAAAAAATGTATGAGGAGATGGGTAAAGAGCGATTTGATCTGGTGTTGCTTGATATTGAAATGCCGGGAATGAATGGGTTCCAGTTGGCGAAGCGTATCAGCATGGACAGGCGAACGCCATGCCTTATTTTCATCTCGGTCCATGAGAGTTTTGTCTTTGATGCTCAGACATTCATGCCGCTGTGGTTTGTAAGAAAATCCATGCTGGAAAAGGATATGTACAAGGCATTGCAAAAATATGTTGAATTAACAACATTTAGGAAGGCCTGTTATGAACTAAAAGGTGGTTCCGTCTATATTAGGGATATTGTGTATATAGAATGCAGCGGACATTTGTTGACGATACAGATGGCGGATGGAAAAGTCATTAAGCAGTATGGAAGTTTGAGGGTAATGGAAGAGGAGTTGTCAAAGCATCATTTCTTGCGCATCCATAAAAGTTATTTGGTCAACCCAAGGTACATCGAAGATATAGGCAGACAGGAAATTCGCCTTACAGATGGAACGATGTTGGAAATGGGCAGGGATAGGAGAAAAGCGCTACTCCAGGCAATATATAAGTATGAGGGGGAAAACTATGGAGTTAGGTGAGTATGCTATTAATGTACTTGCTTCAATTATAGCAGTCGAATATATAGATCACGGATTTGCAAAAAAGTATGAAGATTATAAGCGCTGGGTATTCTTTGCCATAGGATGCAGCGTTTATTTTTTTGTGTTGACAGGGATGAATTGGCTTATCAGCTATGAAGGGATTCTGTGCGTGCTTTATGGAATCACATTGGTTTTTTATGGGAGCATTGCATTAAAGGGAGGTATGCAGGATAAAATTCTTCTCGGACTGATGTGGATTTTGATCACTTTTTTAGGGACCTTTACTGTATACGGATTAATAGGCGTCTTGACAGGGAAAAACATGGGGGATATTATGGGCATAAAGGGCATTGCCCATGTCTTTGCCGCGGTTCTGGCAAGTGTCATAAAGTTTTTGATGGGAAGAATTGTGGTAAAGTTTTATGGAAAAAGGGAAAACCTGCATAAGCCGGAAAGCTGGATGATAGCGGGAGTACTTATCCTGAATCTTCTAATAGGATTGGGTATGTTTGAACTGGAACTGGGAAAAATGTCAGAGAGGCTGCGATGTGGACTTATCATATGTCTGCTGGTGGGTGAGTTTGGAGGTATACTGCTTCTGGAAACGGTATACCGAAAGCTGGGCGAATACCAGAAAGAAAAGATGGAATTGAAATTTCGTGAGCAGCAGGAAAAGAGCAGAAGGGAAAATTTGATGGATATCTACCGGATTGGTAGGGAAATCAATCATTGGCGGCATGATATGAATGGAAAGTTAGAAGTGTTATATCGGCTTCAGAATAGGGGATGTTATCAGGAAGTAGAAAAAAATATGGAGCAGCTTTGCGAGGAATTGAAGCAGTATCCGGAATTGCCGCAGGAGACAGGAAATGAAGGGCTCAATGTGGCTTTAATGAAAGCGATCGTAAGGTGCAAAGACGAAGGAATAAAATTTTGCTATGTGGTATTGGGAAAAGCGAATAAAATTGATAGTATTGATATGGGAAACCTTATGTGGAATCTGTTCAGCAATGGAATAGAGGCATGCCAGAAGGTGCAGAATGAGCGGGTTATGGAAGTAGTAGTCCGGGACGGAAAAGGTGAAACAGAAATCCGCCTTGAAAACAGTGTGCAGGAAAGCGTGTTGAAACAGAATCCCAAATTGCAGAGTAAGAAGGTGCACGGGGAAAAACATGGTTTTGGAATGGAAACCATTTATATGCTGGTTGAAAAATACCATGGAGAATATTGCTGCTGGGAGGAAGAGAATCGGTTTATTCAGGAAATATATCTGAAACATAACCAGTAAAATTTTTTGAAAGGCGGAAATACCAGAGTATAAATAAGATAATATGTGACGCGAAAGGCGCTTGCTTTCTTTTTAGGAAAGCAGCGCTTTTTTGCTTTCGGTAGAAGTTAAGATTATAGATTGATAGTTAATACAAAACTGTGACATGTCACTGTCATAAGATAAACTACGGATTGTGTCGAAAAATGACGGATTATGCAAAAACTGTTGAAATTTGTCATTGTCTTATATAGTCTTTTGCAAAAGGGGGCGTAAAGCATCTATAAAATATCATCATTTTTAACAGAATTAATGTATCGGGATAAGATTATAGAGGAAGATAAGATCGAGTCCTGCGTATATGGAATACAGATTACGATAGCAAATATGATTAACTTTGCAATCGCCTTTACGATTGGTTTTTTAACGAAATCATTGGTGGAAATGGCTTTATTTTATGGCATATTTGTGAGCCTGCGGTTCTTCTGCGGCGGATACCATGCAAAGAGCTATAGTCGATGCTTTTCTCTCTTTGCATTGACATGTTTAGTTTATGTACTCATGCTGAATGGAATTTTGTGGTATGCGGGATGTCCATTTTGGGTATTGGGCGCGGCGATTATATTTCTGGGGACATGTATTTTGGTAAAGGCGCCTATTGAGCACACGAACAGGCCGTTTACAACAGAAGAGAGAAAGCTGTTCCGAAAAAGGAGTATTCAACTGTTCCTGCTCTGGTCCACCATCGGAATTATGCTATGGATAGGGCAGTTGGAACATTTATCTGCAGGCTTTACCTGTGTATTTGTAATCATTGCCACATACATGCTGGCTGAAAGGGGGGAGAAGGATGAAGAAAAAAGTACTTGAAATGATAGCAAAGACTGCTTTAACTGCTGCAAAGAGAGCAGACGGTACGGCATCTGAGTTTGGCCTGTTCCAGCCGAAGAAACCTGCAAAAAAGCAGAAATAGCACGGGCGGACTGGGAAAGGGGGACTGGAAATGAGAGGAATACGAATATTATTTTTTTGCGTGGCCTTAAGCCTGCTCTTTCCCAAGACAGCATATGCAGAGGAGATTGTCCCGGATAAAGAAACGATGGATGTTGTCTTTGTCATTGACTGCAGCGGCTCCATGAAAACCAATGATCCATCCAAAATGGGACTTAGCATGGTACAGGCATTTATAGATACCGTACAGACTGAGAACATCCGGGTAGGATATGTGGCTTACAATGACAGTATTTTAGCATTTTCAGTGCCGGAATCCATAGCGGCATCTGAAAAGCGGGAACTGCTGAAAGAAGAAATCGGTGCCATAACCTATGGAGGAGACACAGATATTGGAATGGGAGTCTCCTATGCATATGGGCTGTTTCCCACGGAGGAGAATGCCAGGCAGATTATGGTGTTAATCTCGGACGGGGAGACCGATCTGCCAAGGAGCAGCGAGCGTACAAAGGAGCAGTCCGATCTGGAACTGGAACAATGTGTTCGTCAATGTGTAGATGAAAATGTACAGATATATACGGTAGCATTTGGGCAATACGATGGAAGCAAGGAATATCTGAACGATATCGCGGCGCAAACCGGAGCGGAAAGCTATTCGGCCGGGGGACCGGAAGAACTGATAGAGGTGTTGTACGGAATATTTCAGGACAGTCTGACTTATAAAATACAGCAGTTTTCCAGCGGAACCTATGCCGGAGGGAGTCAGGAGATTAAATGCGTACTGGATGCCCCGTATCTGGATGAAATTAATATATTACTTCTTTCCTCGGAGCCGGTGGGGGAAACCATCGTCCGATATGGAACGGAAGAAATTCCGCTGACCGGTCTGTCCAACTATGCAGTGGGAAAAATTGAAAATGCGGAGGCAGATGCAGCAGGCAGGGAACTGATGATCCGCTCGGAAACGGGTGAAGGGCAGGATATGCAGGTTTATATCATCAGTTATCGGAAACTGACGCCGGTATTGCAGATTGCAGCAAGCGTGGGAAGAAATCAGGAACTGGAGTATCAGGTTTATTTTAAGGATAAAGATGGCAACGTTATTCATGATGCCGGATTTTATAAAACTTTCTTCTGGGAATTTTCCTGCGATGACAGGAATATGACGCAAGAGGCGGTGGATGCCTCAGAAGGGGTGCTGAAAGGAAAAGTGCGTTTTTCCCGTTCCGGTATCTATGCATTATCCGGAACGCTGTCGGATGAATTCGGAAGCTTTTCTTTTTCTGTGCAGGTCGAGGCAACGAACGCCATGCCAACAGGCAGTATACCGGAAGATACCTGCACCCGTTTGGATAGTGAATGGACGCTTTGTTTGGATGATTATTTTATGGATGCAGATAATGATCTGCTTGCCTATTCCATTACTGATACACAGGAAGGGGTTGCGGTTCGGTTAGAAGAGAATCTTCTGACCATCTCTCCGCAGAGCACGGGAACGCATACCGTGACAATTCAGATAAGCGATGGGGAAAGCGCGGTGCAGTATGTCCACCATGTCAAAGTAATTCCGCTGTGGAAGGTATATTGGTGGGTGCTTGCGCTGATAACTATAATTGTAGCGGGTATTTTGTGGAAATTATTGCATAAGCCTAAGCCGGAGCTGGAACGCCTGACAGAAGAAAAAAAGCAGAATCACTTTTGCGGTAAACTGGATGCCTATTTTATCCGGCAGCCGGAAGGGGAAGAAGAGATACCGCCGCTCTCATTTCAAATGAACAAAGTGAAAGACGGCAGGGTATCGCTGGGGGCGCTATTCGGTACATACCCCGAGCAGGTGAAAGCGCTGCAGCTTGATGAAATTTTCCTGATTGCGGATGAAAATCACAGTATGATTTTATATCACAGATCAAATGCCGGCGTTATGGTTGGAAATGCGATTGCCTGCATGCAGATACAATACAGTATCAGTTTCGGCGACATTATTTATATTACATCACCAGAGGGAAGTTATGATTTGGAGATTCACTATGTTGCCGTGTTCCAATAAATCATACAGAAAAAGGAGGAAGTGATAGCAATGGAGACAATCATGCAGACAAACAGAACAATCCTGTTTGCCGAGATGAATCCGGAACGTCTCAACTTACTGACATTGATTGGGGATGTGCGTGGAAAGAGCAGTCTGGATGATGACAAGATGAAAGAGATCAATGAGGAGCTGCTGGTCTCAAGTTTTGAGGAATTCTTAGAAAAATTTACCCCGGTGGTGTATTCCTGGTGTGATGCCACAACGGGGAGTATCCAGTAC
>CAMWLB010000173.1 GCA_947174985.1 uncultured Lachnospiraceae bacterium
CGCATATACAGCCTGCTGTTACGCCCGAACGCCTCCACATACATAATCTCAGATACGCCAAGGTGCATACTGCCGTTTTCCGTATCTACCACTATCTCGTCCGCAGCGTCCGCTTTCCTATCTGCGTACTTGTCAAGAACCTTGACAAATTTTTCAGCATCAAGGGGCTTTAAAAGATAATGGAGCGCTTCCACATCATAGCCCTCATTCATATAATCTGCAAAACCTGTGATAAATACAATCGGCAGGCTGTCACCCTGTGCACGGAGCTTCCTTGCCAGTTCCATGCCGTTCTGCCCCTCCATCTCAATATCCAGCAGAAGCAGGCTGCACGGTCTGTCTTCATAATCAAAGAGAAACTCTTCTGCACTGCCGTACCCCCGCACGTCCACGGCTGTACCGCGGCCGTCCGCCCACTCCCTCACAAGTTTTCTTAAGTATTCATTTTGTACCTCGTCGTCATCGACGACTGCAACTGCCATTACCATATCGATTTATTTCTCCTGAATTACTGCACTGACCAACTGACCGGCGGCTGATTTGCCTGATGGTTTCCGATTATTTTTTCCATCCAGATTAAGTTATACCAACGTCCAAATTTATACCCGCATTTATTACATTCTCCCACCTTAGAAAACCCTAAATGTGCATGGAATTCAGCACTGTTTTTGTTCAGGTATGCATCTTCCTCTTCGGGATAAGCTATGCTGGCATATAAATTTAAGATTCCCTGTTCCCTTAACCGACTCGCAAGTTCTTCATATATCATTCTTCCCAAGCCGCATTTATGCGCCGTATGGTCAAGATATACTGTAACTTCACATGACCAGTCACAAGCCGCCCGTCCGATAAAGGCACCCGCATATGCATACCCCTGAATGATTCCGCCCTTTTCCACAACAAGATACGGATACTTCCTCATTGTATTTTTCATGCGGTTTTGGAATTCGGAAAGCGTCGGAACATCATACTCAAAAGTAATTGCCGTATGCTTAATATAATACGCATAGATTTCCAAAATACGTTCTGCATCTTCCAGTTTTGCGCTTCTGACCATTGCTTTACTCATAATTTATCCTTTTTCACTACAGAAAAACTATAAAAATAACATCGTTGTTTTCCGGAATTAATCGTACCACATTTTGACCTGTTTTTCCACTTCATTTAAAAAACTGATGTTTATAATTGTTCCATATAAGATAGAATGGTATAATAATCCAACTGATATTTACTCCTTTTGGAACAAATTGGTGCAAGCACGAACAGGATTTTCTAAGTATAATCAGCTATAATTATTGCATACAAGGAGGATTGAGCAAAGTGTCGGTACAACTTATACAGCAGGCAATATGCTATATGGAAGAACATATCTGCGAAAACATAAATTATGCCGATGTAGCAAAAAGCGTGCATATGTCAAGCTACAATTTCCATCGGACATTCAGTTTTATTGTGGGAATGACAGCGAATGAGTACATTAGAAAACGACGTCTTACATTAGCTGCCATGGAGCTACAGACAACGGACATATCGGTGATGAATGCTGCATATAAGTATGGCTACGAATCTCCGGAGAGCTTTTCTAAAGCTTTTTCACGATTTCATGGCTCAACGCCGAAGCAGGCAAAACAAAAGGGTGCAAAGCTTCATTTGTTTAATCCGCTTGTGATAAAAATCATATTGGAAGGTGGTAGTATTATGGATTACAGAATGGAACACAGAAGACGTCAACGGTTTATTGCATTGGTAAAAGCTTTTTCAAATGAAATCATCAATGATGACAATGACCACAGTATTCCTGATTTTTGGGATAAATGTTCTGAACAAAACCTCATTGAACCTATGAGATTGCTTCGTGCTGAAGGCAAAAGGGATTTATATGGTTTATGCAGCCCCGTTAAAAATAACGAGACCCATTTCCATTATGGAATTGGTATTCTGATTGATGATGATACCGATATTACAAAATTGGAGCAGTTTACAAATAACGGGTATTCAATATGGGAAACGGAGCCTGCTGACTACGCCGTGTTTAAATGCTTTGGTCCTGACGGCGACTGTTTAGGGGAAACGTGGAGCAAGTTTTTCAAAGAATTTGTTCCCCAAACAGGTTACTCGCAGACGGACGATACAGACTATGAAATATACTTTGAAAATGGTGAAAGAGGTCTGTTCTGTGAGTTATGGGTTCCTGTTAAGAAAAGTTGAAAGCCTGATAGAAATATGTGTGCGGTTATGGTATTCTATTAGAAATACAAATCCGAAGTTGAGGTTGCAGACAAATGATTAAGATAATATCACTATTGGAGAATACATCTTCTTCTCCCGAACTGAAAAGCAAACATGGACTCAGTATTTATGTAGAAACTTCCAATCATAAAATTTTATTTGATTTAGGGCCAAATGAACTTTTCATGAAAAATGCTCAGAAGTTGGATATAGATATCAAAAATATTGATACGGTTATTATATCACATGGTCACTCAGACCATGGCGGAGCATTAGCAAAATTTATGGAAATCAATAAGACAGCAAGAATATATATAAAAGAGTCTGCATTTGATGGGCATTGCACAAAAGTTGCAGGAATACCTTTTAATGTAGGCCTCGACAATGCTTTGAGAAATAGACAACAAATTACATTTACATCCGATAATTATGTAATTGATGATGAACTTATGCTATTTTCCAATGTTACAGGCCGAAAACTCTTTTCAAAGGCAAACAATAAACTGTTTGCAAAGAAGAGCGGAAAAATCGTGCTTGATGAATTTGAGCATGAACAATATCTGATAATTACAAATGGTAATAAACAAGTTATGATAACAGGTTGTTCACACAATGGCATTGTAAATATTATTGAAAAATACGTAGAAATACAAAACGGAAGTATAGACAAACTTGCATGTGTTTTCGGGGGATTTCATTTGTTTAATCCAATCACACGGATTTATGAAAGTGATGAATTGATATCTGAAATAGCAGAATACTTGGATGGATTAAATGTAAAATTCTATACTTGTCACTGCACAGGGAAGAAAGCATATAAAATTCTAAAGGATTGCATGGGCGAGCAGTTGGATTATTTTTCAACAGGAACTATGATTTGGCGAGATTGGCGTTGAGGCAGACCATGAAGGGAATATTGTGGAATACAGACAGCGCGGTTTTGCATGAATGTATTTAAGAACTTGACAAAAAATAGAAAGAAGTATAATATGATTTTGCACGGAGGGCAAACCATTCTTAAGAAATGATGAGCTGGATAAGGCAACAGGCTGAAACGCCTGTTATCCTTACCCGGCTCTTTTTATTATCCCCTATGAGCTTCCCTTACCGGGAATACGGACTTCATCCGGCAATTTATGAAACTGGAGGATTAGAAAATGAATTTTCTCACAGAAAAAATCAGACCAATGTATTTTAAGTATCTTTTTGCGGCTTTTGGAAGCGCCCTGATCACATCCATCTATGGTATTGTAGACATGGCTATGGTTGGCCAGTACCATGGTCCTGAAGGCACTGCCGCCATGGCAGTTATCGCACCTGTGTGGAATATTATTTACAGCCTGGGATTGTTGATGGGGATTGGCGGCTCCGTCCTGTTTGGCACCTTGCGGGGACAGTCTGAGAAAAATGCGAAACGCTCAAATGAATATTTCACTGCCGCTGTCATCGGAGCCGCGGTTCTTTCTGTCATCATATGGATTGGTGTTATTTTCTTTGACAAAGAACTTTTAATCCTGTTCGGAGCCAAAGAACAGTTGCTGCCCCTCGCAAGAAGCTATGTGCTTCCGGTTAAATTTGTTATGCCGTCATTCCTGTTCACGCAGCTGATGTCTGCTTTTTTGCGGAATGACGGAAATCCCGGACTGGCTACAAAAGCCGTACTGATTGGCGGTATTTTTAATGTATTCGGTGACTACTTCTTCGTTTTTACACTGGACATGGGTATCATGGGCGCCGGCCTTGCCACTGCGTCAGGGGCTGTTCTTTCCCTGCTCATTATGCTGACACATTTTTGTGGAAAAAAGAATACGCTGCAACTGGTCAGACCGGCAAACCTGTTATCAAAATTGAAATCTATCACCGTTACCGGCTTTGCAACATTTTTTATCGATGTGGCAATGGGAATCCTTACCATCCTGTTTAACCGCCAGATCTTGAAATATCTGGGAACAGATGCTTTGTCTGTGTATGGCATTATTATCAATATCAGCACCTTTGTCCAATGCTGTGCTTACAGTATCGGCCAGGCTTCGCAGCCCATCATTTCGGCCAATTTCGGCGCGAATCAGGGAAACCGAATTCGGGAAACATTGAAATACGCTTTATATACCGCTGCTGCTTTCAGTATATTCTGGACTGCCGTCAGTCTGGCTGTCCCTAATCTGTATGTCCATATTTTCATGTCCCCTACGGAGAATATACTGAAAATCGCACCTGTTATTATCCGAAGCTATGGGATTTCCTTCCTGCTGCTGCCGCTTAACATTTTTTCAACTTATTATTTTCAGGCATTGCTGAAACCCTCTGCTTCCTTTATTGTTTCCGTATCCAGAGGCACCATCATCAGCGGAATCTTCATTTATCTGCTGCCCGTGCTTGCCGGCGGGGAAGCGATTTGGCTTGCCATGCCGCTTACGGAGCTAATTGTCACAGTTTATGTTGCGGTCAGAATGAGAAAATATACAAAACAGTTAGGGGCGGAATAGGATAGGTTCTCCTCCAACATCGGCAAGCCCCGGCAAAATCCCATAACAGCCACTGGCATCTGCCGTATATATGACAGATGCCAGCGAATTCTAAATAGATTTCATTCTACAAATCACATAAGTTTACGGAATAATTCTTTTAAGTCCTCCACACTTGTATCTTTCGGGTTTCCAGGTCTGCAGGCATCCGCATAAGCTGATTCTGCTAAGAAATCCAGATCCTCTTCCTTCAATGCTTCCAGTTTTGCAGGAATCCCAACATCTGAGGATAATTTCTTTACTGCTTCAATCGCAGCAGTGCGGTACTCCTCCTGACTCATCTTATCTACATCAGCTACATTCATAGCACGAGCAATTTCACGATATTTTTCACCGCTGCATTCCGCATTGTACTCCATTACAATTGGAAGCATCATAGCACAGGCAACGCCATGTGGCGTATCGTAAACCGCACCCAAGGTATGTGCCATAGAATGGGCTATTCCAAGACCTACATTAGAAAATGCCATACCTGTTACAAACTGTCCAAGTGCCATGCCTTCCCGACCTTCCGGTTTATTTTCCACTGCATCCCGCAGGCTTTTTGCAATCAGACGGATCGCTTCTAAGTTCAGGCAGTCAGCCAATGCCCATGCTGCCTTTGTGGTATAGCCTTCAATTGCATGTGTCAGGGCATCCATACCTGTTGACGCAGTCAACCCCTTCGGCATGGTGGACATCATATCCGGATCTACAATTGCAACATTCGGGATATCATTCGTATCCACACAGACAAATTTACGCTTTTTCTCCACGTCAGTAATTACGTAGTTGATGGTAGCCTCCGCAGCTGTTCCCGCAGTCGTTGGAACAGCAATTGTATATACTGTCGGATTCTTTGTAGGCGCAACACCTTCCAGAGAACGAACATCCTCAAACTCCGGATTATTGATAATAATACCGATCGCTTTTCCGGTGTCCATGGAAGATCCGCCTCCGACTGTAATCATATAATCAGCCCCGGATGCCTTATATGCAGCAACACCTGCTTTTACATTTTCAATTGTCGGATTGGGTTTGATATCAGAATATACCTCATAAGCCATTCCCTCAGCATCCAGCAAGTCTGTGATTTTCTTCGTAACATTGAATTTCACCAGGTCCGGATCAGATGCGATAAACGCCTTTTTAAAGCCCTTACCCTTAATAATTCCCGGAATCTCCTGAATCGCTCCTTTTCCATGATAAGAAATTCCATTCAGTACAAAACGATTTACCATTTTCTTGTTCCTCCTACTAATTTTATAAAATTATTTATAGCATCTATCTACAGATTACCCCATAGTTACTATTTCTCATACAGGAATTTTTCAGGCAGCGTAACTTTAAAATCTACTGCCAGATCCCGGAAATTCTGCGGCGTAATGGTCTGCAGCTTATTCGGACGCATGGACAACATTTTTACAAGTATCTCCGCTGATTTTTCCACCGTATGCATCAGGCCGAACGTCAGGTCAAAATCCTCTCCGGAGCAGAACATTCCGTGATGTGCCCAGATTGCAACATCATACTGCTTCATCAATTCGCTGGTTGCCACTGCGATATCCCGACCGCCCGGAACCATCCATCCTACCACACCGATGCCTGACGGAAATACGACCGGACATTCTGTAGCCATCTCCCACAACTCTCTTGTAAATACCTCATCTTTCAAGGGCAATACGAAAGTAAGTGCGATCACATTCGTTGTATGTGCGTGATAGATAACCCTGTGCGCTCCATTGGATGCCGCCTTTTTCACCTCATGGTTCATCAAATGGCTTGGAAGCTCGCTTGTCGGTCTTCCTCCATTTACAAGGCCCCCACCTCGCTCTTATACACCTCTCCGCGCCCCCGAGCCTAAGGCGAAGCG
>CAMWLB010000174.1 GCA_947174985.1 uncultured Lachnospiraceae bacterium
TTCTAACTTAACTTTAGTTATCTCTATAGGAAAGATAACTAAAGTTCCATTAGCTAAATTCCTTTCTTTTGTTATAAGTTTTTATAAAGTACCTTCACCTATATTCTGTATGGAGCATGTCAGATTACTTTTCATTAACCATTGATAATATGATACCACAAATTAATTTAAAACGCAGTACAAATCAGCATAAGAAGGTTTCCACCCTGTATTTTGTTGATATACTTATAACTGACGCACAATAGCAACTTTCCACACAGCCGTCTATCAAATCATCTTAAAATACTTAAGCGCCTCCCTAATAGCTACCTCCTTTTCCGGCAGACGCTGTGGCACCTAGGCATCATCATTCTTTGCCAAATTATAGCTCTGTCCTACATCCAGCCCACATTTCTTCTTGATCTGTGCAATATACAGAGAAGAAACTGACAATCCCGTCTGCTCTTTCACGTACGCCTTTATCTCCTGATAAGTCGCACCTTTCCGAAAACTGGACATATCCATACCTTCCGGTGAGAACTCTACCCGCACCTTCTTTGAGTCAAGTTCTCACTTGGAAAGCAAGACAACCGTCTCCACATTCGCTGTCCAAGGGAACTGATCCACCGCTACCGCCCTTTCCACCACATAGCCGTTCTCTAAAAACACCTCCAAATCCCGCGCAAGGCTGGTGGGTTTACAGGAAATATAAACAATGCGCTCCACGCCGTAGTTTATGATTTTCGGCAGAGCTTTGGGATGGATACCATCCCTTGGCGGGTCGAGGATAATCAAATCCGGCTTTTCCGTGAGTGAATCCAGCACCTTCAACACGTCCCCCGCAATAAATTTGCAATTGGAGAGCCCGTTTGCCTCCGCATTTTTGCGGGCTGCCAGCACTGCTTCCTCCACAATTTCCACGCCGATCACTTTCTTGGCAGCAGGCGCCATAAGCTGGGCGATGGTGCCGGTGCCGCTGTACAAATCAAACACCACCTTGCCGGAAGCCGCAGAACCGCTCTCCAAATTGCCGATATACTCCCGCGCCGTGCGGTAAAGCACCTCTGCGCCATAGGAATTCGTCTGGAAAAAGGAAAATACTGATATTTTAAACCGCAGCCCCAAAAGCTCCTCATAAAAGAAATCCTGTCCGTACAATACTTCCGTTTTATCGCTCTGAATAATATCCGCAGGTGAATCGTTGGTAATATGTAAAATTCCTGCCAGCGTTCCGTTCAGGGAAACACTTTTTACGGTCTCGCAGAAGCCCTGTAAAAGGCTCTCCAGTCCCTCTTCTCCTCCTGACGGCCGTGACGTCGTCACCAATGCCACCAGAATCTCACCCGTTTTAGACGCCTTCCTCACCAGCAGATGCCGCAAAAAACCTTCATGGGTCAGCCTATGGAAAAAGCTGACTTTTCTTTGGGAAAAATATGCCAGCACAGCCGAGAGAATCCGCCTGTAATCCTCGTCCACCAGTTTACAGTCGCTTACCGTAACGATATCGTAAAAGCTTCCTCTTTTATGCATACCAAGCGCAAGTGGCCCGTCCTTCACCTCATCACCAAAGGAAAACTCCATTTTATTGCGGTATTCATATTGCTGCGGGCTCTTCCGGATTCCCTCCCAGAGATAGGCCTCCTGCCTGCCGATAAGCACACCGTCAAGCAACTTTTTTACCTGCTCCGCCTTCATCTTTGCCTGCTCTTCATATGCCATGGACAGATAAGTACAGCCTCCGCACAACCCAAAATGGGAACACGGACTGCCCGTTTCTAAAGGTGACTTTTCCATCACCTCTAAAAGCCGGCCTTCCGCCTTCCCTTTTCTCAGCTTGTTGACGCAGAAGGATACTTTCTGTCCGGGCAGGCTGTTCTTTACGATACAGGTTTCTTCTCCCACGCGCACAACGCCCTTATTGGGAAAGTCCACCCGCTCTACAATACCTTCATATACCTGTCCTTTTTTCATGAAATTCCTCCATGCCAAAGCATGCTTTCTATTCTTTATTCTTCCGGTGTTTCCTCTTCAAACACTTCGTCCTCGTCGAAATCATCCTCGAAATCGTCTTCAAACTCATCTTCGAAGTCATCTAAATAATCCGGTCTCATATAACGGTATACCGCATAAGCGATTGCTGCAACAGCCGCTACCGCGCCGATAATCGCAAGAACCCAGAGAACCGTGTTGCATTTCTTTTTCTCTTCTTCTTTTTCCTTCTTGCGAAGCAGCTCGTTCACCTTTAATTCGTTTGATTTTACCATGTCCACTAAAGCTTCCAGTCTGTTCATAAATAAGCCCGCCTTTCTATACTTTACATAGTATGCCTCAATTTAGAAATAGTATAGCACGAATCTCTGCTTTTTGCTACACTCTTTTCAATTTTGCAAAAGAAGCGTACATAATTTTCTGTCCTGCCTTGTCAAACAGCACTGTAACCTTGTAATCACGCGGCTCCTTCTGCATGGTCAAAACGGTTCCTTCTCCATATTTTACATGGCACACGCGGTCGCCCTCCGCATAATCCGGCACTGCCGGCGCTCCGATTGCACTTCCTTTGGAAATACCCGCCAGTTCATTCAATGCGCCTATGCCCTGTGCAATATACGGCTTTCTCGCCGGTGCAGTCGCCCGCGGACGCACAATTGCTTTGGGACGGGCATCAAATTTTTCCTGTGCAGCGTTCATTGCATCCTGCTCCGTACGCTTTGAGCCCGAAGGCTTATTGTCCAGAAATGTAGTGGGAATTTCTTTTACAAAACGGCTGACTGCATTATACTGCGTCTCTCCCCGCACCATACGCATTTTTGCACAGCTCATTGTCAAATCATCCTTGGCACGGGTGATTCCCACATAAGCCAGACGGCGCTCCTCCTCTAAATCCGTCCTGTCGTCCGAGGTAATGGACATATAGCTCGGAAACAGCCCATCCTCCATACCGGCAAGATATACACTGGAAAATTCAAGACCCTTAGCGCTGTGAAGCGTCATCAGAAGCACCTTATTATCATTTCCGTCTACATTATCGATATCTGCAACCAGCGCTACCTCTTCCAGAAACTCACTGAGCGTGGCCTCCTCATGGCTTTCTTCATAATACGCTGCCTTGCTTATCAGCTCGTCGATATTGGAAATACGGTCCTCTGCATCTTCGTCGTCAGACTCTTCCAGTTCCTTTACATATCCGGTCTTGTCCAATACATCTTCCACAAGTTCCTTCAATCCGAAATACTCCAGTTTGCTCCGAAAACTCTGTATCAGCAGTACAAAAGGCTTAATTTTATCCGCTGCTTTTTTCAGCGCCACAATCTGGTCCGCCTCCCGCAGTGCATCGTAAAAGCTGATTCCATGTTCCTCCGCATATGCCTGCACTTTGTCGATGCTTGTCTGTCCGATTCCGCGCTTTGGAACATTGATAATACGCCTTGCCGCCACATCATCCTGTCCGTTGTCTATGGTTTTCAAATATGCCAGAATATCCTTAATTTCCCTGCGCGCGTAAAAGTTCACCCCGCCCACTACATTATAAGGGATTCCCTCCGCAATCATGCGTTCCTCCAAAAGGCGGGACTGTGCATTGGTGCGATACAACACCGCGCACTCACGGTACTCCGTCTCACCGCGCCTTACCCGGTGTACGATATCGTCGGCAATATATTCCGCTTCCTCGTATGCCGTTTCAAACTGCCTGAAATGAATCCTGCTTCCGTCCTTCTTCTCCGTCCACAGCGCCTTGTCCTTCCGGCTTTCGTTGTTTTGGATAACAGCGTTGGCAGCATCGAGAATCGTCTGTGTGGAACGGTAATTCTGCTCCAGCTTGATGACCTTCGCCTCCGGATATATTTTCTCAAAATCCAGTATATTGCGGATATTGGCGCCCCTGAATTTATAGATAGACTGGTCGTCATCGCCCACCACGCACAAATTGCGGTATCTGTCCGCAAGCAGCCTGATAAACTCAAACTGCGCTGTGTTGGTATCCTGATACTCGTCCACCATAATATACTTAAAACGCTCCTGATAACTGTGAAGTACTTCTTCACTCGTCTTAAACAGCTCCACCGTCTTTACAATCAAATCATCAAAATCAAGCGCATTGTTCTTTTTTAACGCTGCCTGATATTCTCTGTATGCCGCCGCAATATTTTTTTTATTATAATCAAAACCTGCATTCAGCTCATATTCAATGGGAGAAATCAGTTCGTCCTTTGCAGCGGATATGGCGGCAAGCAGACTGCGCTCCTTGTATATCTTGGGGTCCAGGTTCAGCTTTTTGATAATTTCCTTCATCAGTGTTTTCTGGTCATCCGTATCATAGATAGTAAAATTATTGCCATATCCCAGTCTGTCTATGTAACGCCTGAGTATTCTGACGCAAGTGGAATGGAAGGTCGCAACCCAGACCTGTTCCGCGCCAAAACCAATTAACTTGTTCACTCTCTCACGCATTTCACCCGCCGCTTTATTTGTAAAAGTGATTGCCAGAATATTCCATGCATTCACTCCCATCTCATCTATCAAATATGCCACCCTGTGAGTCAGCACGCGGGTTTTTCCGCTCCCAGCCCCTGCGAGCAGCAAAACAGGGCCGTCCACGGTAAAGACGCCCTGCTTCTGCGGTTCATTTAAGGTATCGTAAATACTCATTCTGCCTTGTTAAACTCCTTTAAAAATTTCCTGAAATCGGGAATTGACATAGGGCGGGCATAATAATAGCCCTGTACCATATCACAGTCCGCGTTGTCCAAAAGCAAAAGCTGTTCTTCGGTTTCCACGCCCTCCGCAATCACCTTGTATCCCATATGTTTCATCATCTTAACCAGATACTTCACAATAACCGGCCCCTTAGAATCCTCGTCCGTATAGGCAAGGAACTTCTTGTCCAGCTTTATAATATCCGCATCCACACTTGCCAGAAGATTCAGTGAGGAATAGCCGCTGCCGAAGTCATCTATAGAAATGGCAATACCACTCTCCTTAAGCCTCCGCAGATTGTTCATCAGCGCAGACAAATCCAGCATAAAGATAGACTCTGTGATTTCCGCCTCAATCAGTCCTGCCGGAATCTTTTTCCCTTCAAGGCGTGTCAGGATTTCATCCACAAAATTCGGATTTTCATTGTGACGCCTTGAGAAATTCACGGATATGGGAACCAGCTGCTCCCCCTCTTCCATGGCTGTCTTTAAATATGCCAGTATCTGATCCAGCACGGCAAAATCCACATTGGTAATAAAGCCGTTTTTCTCAAAAACAGGAATGAAGCTGTCCGGATATATCATGGTGCCGTCCCCGCGCTGCCAGCGCACCAGTGCCTCCGCGCCGACTACCTTCCTGGACTTAAGAGAAACCTTTGGCTGCAGCCATGCCTTAAACTCACCGTTTTCCAGCGCCGTCGCCATATTTGCCAGAATCGCCTTTTCCGCCTCATTCTTTTCTTTTATTGTCTGATTATATACGACAACCACCGTGTTTGCAGTATCCTTGCCGTATTTTCTCGCAACATTTGCCCTGTCAATCACAGAAGAAGGTAGTTCCTTTACATCATACACACTGCTGAAGCCGGAGACTGTAATCAGATTGCTCTGATCGTACTTGTGGTTTATCTCGGCGCAGAACTCTCTTGTCAGCGCAAGAAAAGCATCTTTTACATCATCAGCGTCCTCGCCCTCCAAAAGTCCGGCAAAATGGTCCGACGTCACACGGGTAAACCAGATTCCTTCCTTCATGCCGCGCAGCCTATCAGCAAATGCCTTTAAGATTTTATCCCCTTCCGTATAGCCGTAAAGCTCGTTCATATATTGGAAGTTTGAAAAGTCGGAATAGATGAAATGGTATCTGCCATCCACATTCTCCCGCATATACTGCCCAGCCAGCGATATAAATTTCTGATACTTCGGAAGTCCAGTAACCGTGTCATAATTAATCCGGAATTCTATTTCATTTTTTTCCTGCTCTCTCTCATGCAGTTTCTGCAGATGATTGAAGAGAATACCGGCAAGCTTGTACAGCCCCTCTCTCTCCTGATTCCAGTCACGGTCATGCTTTCTGTCAACAAATGCAATAAAGCCCCGTACCGCTTCCTCTTCCCCTGTTCTCACGAAAAGAATGGAGCCCACCTGCTCGCCCGGCATCTTTTGTATCTCTTCGTGCCGAAGCGCCAAAACACCGCGCTCGTCAAAATTCTCATGGATATACCGCCAGGCTTTGTCCGACCGCTGCAGAATGTATTCCTCTTTCTGCCGTTTGTCGCGCCTGCTCCAGTGATACTTCTTTTCCCTGTACTCATTCTCCATGGTGATGTATACAATGTCATCAATATCAAAAAAGCCGCAGATTCTGTCGGACGCCATCCTCAGCCCGCTCTCCCTGTCAGGCACATTGTCAAGCAGTTCCAAAACAAACAGAACCAACTCCTCAACACTGTGAACTACCGTCTCTTCCCTGACATAGTCCTCCTCTTGTTCACGTCTTGTATAGGTTCCCTCGGGAAGAATCCCTTTCTTGCCCGCCGTGATGATAAGATAGCCGTTCTTGCCGCCCTGTCTTATCTGATAC
>CAMWLB010000175.1 GCA_947174985.1 uncultured Lachnospiraceae bacterium
CGCCACCACTGCGCCGGCCGCAATGACAACGGCTCCCGCCACAGAAGAGGAGGATACTCCCTGCCCGCCCCCATAGGACGCCGGAAGAAGTACGGACAAGCCAAGCGTAATGACCGGCTCCGTGGCGGCAATTACCGTCACACTTACGGCATCCGTATATTTTTGGGAAAACATAAGTACAATGTAAGCGTATGCCTTGGCAAAAAAAGCAAGAATAAAGATATTGGAGAGCAGTTCTCTTGTATAAATGATGCCTGCAAAGGTTTTGGGATTTTCCATATACCAAAAGATAAACCCGATAATCGTGCTAAAAATCATCTGCACAATACAGATAAGTAGCGGGTCCTCCTCCTTGACATACCGATCCACCGCAATGGTATAGACCGCCGAGCCAATACAGGTCGCCAGCATATAGAAAGAACCTGTACTGTAAAAACCGCTTATGGTAAAACCTGTACTGATACATAGTCCCAGCACGATAATGCATGCTCCCAGCATAAAGTTTTTGCTCGGCTTTTGTCTGAAAAACAACATAAGAAGCGGCACGATAATAATGGTCAGCGCTGCCAGAAAGCTTGCATTTGACGACGCAAGAAGAGAAATTCCTTTTTTCTCCGTAAGCAGATTAACACTAAGAATAATAGAAAGAATACCGCCTTTTATCCATGTATTTTTTCGGAGCTTCCGAAGCTGCTTCCCAAAAATCAACGCCATAAGCAGCGCAGCAATGCCGCAGGTCAGTGTCAGATATGCATAAGAGGAAAAATCCTCCGGCAGATTTTTGATAAATATGTATGAGGACGCCCAACAGAGTGTAATGGAAATCAAAAGAATATTATTTTCCGTTTTCGTCATCTGCCTCCCCTCCTTTCTCTGCCCCCTCTTCTCCATAATAGGTGTAGGAAACGGTTCGTTTTTCCAGTAATATGGTATTCTGGTTCAATACTTCGATTACCTCGTTCATAATTTCCCTTAAGGACTCTTCATCCGCCTCCCTGAAATAGTAAACTAACGTATTTTCCTGTGTCAGGATATTCTTTTCGTCCGCCCACGCGCCCCTTGCTTCCATGACCGTATACCCATCCACATACTGTATACAAATGGCATCTATAATCGCTTTTGCTTCCTCCATAGAAATAAGCTGACAGTATTCGTCCTTGTCATTCAGACCGATATACAGTGTGTATTCCGGCGCTTCTTCCAGCAGAAATTCCGAGTTCTGAACTGCATACGCTTTTTCGCCGGCGGTTCCGGCATAGTGCATACCGGCCACACCCGCCGCAAAAATACCGATACATGCCATTAACACGAAAAATTCCTTGTCCTCCGACTTATTCTGTTTCTTTTCTTTCTCCATTTGACCCTCAAACCAAGGTTGAAAGCTTCCGTTTTACAGAATTGTCAGTATATCTGCAAATCCCGTAATTGTGAATACTTCCATAACCTCTTCATTTACATTATGAATTTCCATTTTTCCCTGCTTTTTCATCTTTTTCGATGCTGTCAGAAGCACTCTGAGACCTGCGGAGGAAACATACTCCAGTTCTGCAAAATCAAACTGCAGATTGGTAATTCCCTCTAACTCTTTTTTCAGCTTCTCTTCCAACTGCGGTGATGTAACCGTATCCAGCCTGTCTGTCAATTTTATCTCTAACGTATTTCCATTTCTTTCTATTCCAATTTCCATAATAATCTCCTGTTTTCAATTTTCCCATGAAGGTTTTCTTTTAAATCCTACATGATAGGTCGTCCTTTCCATCGTCAGCTCATGCTCTCCCAGCATATAACGCCCGACAGTAATGTCTTTTCCTATGATAACCCCCTTCGGATAATCATTCAGGCACTTGTTCAGCAGATTGACCTGCTCTGCCCTCGACTGGTCTGAAAGGGGGTTATTGGGATTTACGCTTCCGATGGGAACCAATTTTATATAGCAAATGTCTGATAGGACTGCTTTTTCACTTCCGCTCATCGACTTCTCCCTCTGTATGACAACTATGGCTTTTTATTCGGGTAATGCCGCTTTTCCTGCAACCGCATCGCTGTATTCAGCCTTCTTGTTAAACAGCTCTTCCTCAATCTGGCTAACTTTCTTCTGTGCCTCCAGTGCACTGTTTTGCGCTACCTTCAGACCCGTATAGCCGCTTTCACTCTCACTGTATTCCACAGCTTCCATCCCGCTTAACGCCTTTAGTGCAAAGATTTCGGATACACCATCACTTGCCTGCTCACTGTCCGCCATCATTTTAATCAGTTCAGAAGCATTGTTCTGCAGGTTATTCCATGACAGATTTACTTCGTCCATAACCCGTCCATACTGGATTGCTGTTTCGTCTTTTTCTTCCGCTTCCTTGCTTGTATCCTTTTCCAGCTTATTCAGTTCCCTTACCATAACTGCCTGATATGCATTCTGCTGGGAGGAAGCAAGCCGCTTAAGCTGTCCGATATTATTATCCAATCCGTTTTTTGCTGCATTTAAGCGGTTTTCAATCTGACTGATTTCCTGCCGCAGGCTCTTTAACTTTTCTGCCTTTAATCTTGCGCTTTCTGCCAGCTTTTGCCCATTTCCATCCTGAATGGTTGAGCCCACAAGCGAGGGCGAGATGTTAGCCGCCATCATGTCGAGCACTCGTGCCAGACCCTCCGGCGTACCATGGTTGGTTGCCCTGACGTCAACATGATATTTTGCTGAGTTGTCAGAGCTTCTGGTATTGCTGCTGTGTGCGCTGACACTGCCGCTGACGCTTACCTTAAACAGACCCAGATTCAGGGTTGCGCTTCCGCTTAAGGTTCCGTCCATGGAACTTTCTTCCTTTATGTTTTCCTTTACTTCCATGTCAAACAGGATATTTACCTCATCTATCTGCAGGTTAGGAATCGGCACGATAGCCAGCAAGGGCATATCCACCTTCATTTCGTCCAGATTGCTTGTTCCGTCCTCGTTGACGCTGCGCTTCTGATACTTAAATTCAACTGTCTGTAATTCTCCATTGTTTTTAAAGCCTACATTATTTATAAATTTTGCTGTAGAATTTGCCAGCGCTAAACTGGCATCTGCTGCCGCTGATAAAGGCCCGCCAATTAATTGGCCCATATTCAGACCTGCAAATTGTTCTGCTACTCCCATAAAACCTTCCTTTCTCCGGTCAATTGCAAATTCGGATTTTGCGAAATATCTGAAAGAGAGCGAAGAAAAATCTTTTTAAAGAAAAGCGTTTCCGTTTTGGATAAACAATTTCTTCTATTGTAATTTCTTCTGCCCAGAGCAGGTTTTCCAGCAAAAAGGCTTCCTCCTCCATGTCGCAGATTACCTTAAGATTTACGTTTTCCAAAAGCTCCTGCAGGTATGCTTTTATGCACGCCGTCTCCTGCTGCTGCTTTTCCTCCGCTTTTTTTTGCTTTCTTTTCGGTTTTTTATTCATAATCCTTTTCCAGTCCGAATTCAATTTCCCAATTCATGATTTTTTCCTGATACTCCATAATGCGGTTGGTAATATTTGATTGCGCCATCAGGTACTTGTCCTTGTCAAATTCGCGCGTTATTTCTGCAAATGCATCCTGACTTATCTGCTGCAGTCTTTCCTGTTCCGCAATCATGTCTGAAATCTTCTGGTATAGCTGTCTCAGCTTCTTCACCTTAGCCTTCAGCTTCCCAACCTCCTGCTTTATATTTTTCTGGTCCTCAGAACCTAAGTTGCCGTCCACCGCAACGGGTGTTGTATCCAACTGCTTTGCCATCTGGTTGGCGCTCAGAATATCCGTAATCCGCATAACGCCCTCCGTTGCGGGAATGGATTTTACCTTCATTTTATAGGAAACCCTCGGCAGAAAATCGCTTTCCCGCTGTTCCGGCGAGCAAATACGGGCATTGATTTGGTATTTTCCGTCCTGTTCATTCACCACCTGTATTTCCGTAGAAAAATCTATCTCCGCCTTTTCCACATTCAGATTTGTGATGGGCACAATGGACAAAAGCGGCACTTGCAGCTGCATATTGTCCACGCTGCATCCTTCATCCGCTTCCGGCCGCACTTTATCGTAGGCTATATTAATATTGCTCAGATAAACGGTTTCCTCCTGCCCGTTCTGCTTGGTAATGCCCATACTTCGAATTGCTTCCACTACCTGCGCACGAAGCTGATGGTTTGATTTTGCAAGCGCATACAATGGTGCATATACCAAATCGTCCAGAAGAATAAAATCGCTGTCCCGATAGCCCCTCCGGTTGTTTTCACCCGCGTGCTTTGAGGACTCCTGCTGCTTCATAGGTTCGTCAGCCATCTTGCCTTTTCCTCCTTTAGCTTAAAAACAGCACTCTTTCTTCTTCCCTGCGCCTTACCAGCCCCGGCAGCACCTTTCCGCCGCCCTTGTTGTATAAAAGCAGCTTGTCTGCCACTGTGGCAGCATCCCGTCCGGATACCAGTTTTTGCAGATTTCCATTTCCACAGTTATAGGTAAAGGAAGTCAGTGCATCATACTGGTTCTGCGTAAGCGGAAACTGTATCAGCCCTTTTTCTACACAGCTATTCACATAACCGGCATATTTTTTCAAATCTTTTCTGAGCAGCTCTTTTGCCGCCTCCATTGAAGCAAGTGTGTCCCCTTCCTTGACGCCTTCTGTATGACCATAGCCAATTGTCCATACGCCCGCCGGACATTTGTATGCCGTAAGCTTGCAGCCTTCGTACTTTGCAACCAGTTCGACGCCTGCTGCGGAAATCTCCATACTGCCTCCGACGGCTGCAGGCTGTGCATCGTGTTTTGGCACAGATATTGGGGTTTTTTCCGCATTTCCGCTCATGGCGTCATTTACTGCCTGTCTGAAGGTATCCATCGTATACCCGATATTTAACTGTCTCCAGAGATGGTCAGGGTCTCCGTGTCCCGACGCAATTCCTCTGTCATGCCCTTCCTTATGGCTTACAATAACGCCGTCAGCAAGCGGATTCAGCCCATACTCCTTGCAGAGAAATGCAAACAGCTCCACCGCTGCCCGATAGGTACGCTCCACGATTTCCTTCGCTTTGCTTTCGTCCGAGCAGGTAAAGGTGGCGCCTCCGGTATACTTAATACATGCCGGTTCACACATTTCCACGCCTATATGCGTGTTGTTTCCGCCCCCGCCGCAATGCCATGCACGGTGGTCCCACGGCAGTGTCTGATATACCTTTCCGGTATTTGCATCGATAAACGCATGAACGCACGCCCTGCCGTAATTGGCGTCATTCCACTTTTTCACAAAAACCTCCGCGGACGGCTGGGGACATCCGACGCTGTGAATCATCAACCCTTGTACCTTTATTTTTTTTCCCGCTTTATAACATGGGTTGTTGCATAAAATGCTTTCCACTACTTCCATTACTTTCGCCTTCCTTTCTGTTTTTTACGCGCTGATTCTGACATAAAGCTTCGACTGCAGATGCTTTCTTTTCAGGCTGTGTCATCATAATACGATATTTTGTATAGTTCACTTTTTCTGCAAAAAGTCTCTATTTTTCGGCAATTTCCGCATTTTTGGCACAAAAAAAGACAGGCTTTTTTTGCCTATCTCTTTTTCTTTTCGGTTTTTATCAAGGAAAATACATAAAAAATACTTGACACACCCAACAAAATATCGTATTTTGTTTACTTTTCCATTTCCTGCCTGCATACCAAAAGCAGCTTATCTACCTTTTGCGCCCATTATTGTTACAATCCTAGTTTCTCCATTTTCTGCCGTTTTTCTTGTATGGAAGTCGCCGCATAAATTCTGGTTGTTTCTAGACTGGAATGTCCCAGTATATCAGATAATTCCGATATATTTCCATAGCGGTTCATATAGGTAATGGCAAACAAGTGCCGAAAACTGTGAGGATGTACTTTTTCTTTTGGTATTCCAAGCATATCTGCCATATGCGTCAGCATTTTGTAGACGCCTATCCGGCTGATTTGACTGGTGCGGTTTCCTTTAAAAATAACGCCGCTTTCAATGTGCGCCTTTCTGCAATAATTGCGCAGCTCCTTTAACAGCTTGTCCGGTAAATATACCTCCCTGATTTTTCCCTTGTTACTTACGGTAATCATTTCCTGATTTAAAATTTCAACCGTGAAAAATTTTAGTTCACTGACTCTGATTCCGGTAAGAGCCATTGTTTTCATAATGTAATAATATTTTTCCCTGCCGCTCTCCTTTGCATACTCCAGCAGTCTGTTATATTCCTCCACACTGATTACATTTTCAAGGCTTTTCCTTCTCTGTATTCTTTTTGTCTTTACACGGCACTCCCAATACCCTGCATACTTCAGGTAACTGTTAGCCGCTACAATGTACAGATTTAATGTAGAAACGGCAAGTCCCTTGTCTGAAAGGTATTTTTTGTATGCAATCATTTCTTCCTTTGTTATTGCCCTTCCGTCCAAAAAGTCCAATAGCACGCGAGCCTGCCTTATGTAAATTTCTTCCGTACCTGCCGACAGCTCTTTTCTGAACAGGTACGTCCTGTATCCTTCCATATCCTTTCTGTATTTCATGCTGATGCTCCTTCTG
>CAMWLB010000176.1 GCA_947174985.1 uncultured Lachnospiraceae bacterium
ATATTCGTTACGATGGGCTCATATTTTTTGGATAATTTTATTTTGTTGCTTTTAGCTGTAAATGTTCTTTTCTCCTTGCACTTGCTACAAAATAAATCTATTTTTTCTTTTCCAGATAGCAAATTTTTCACATCAGAATAATCTTCATACCGTATCTCTACTTTATCATATAATCCTGACTCAACTAAAAACTTCTCATTCTCCATATTATCTATTTGCCTCTCTTTCTTCGGTAAGCATTTTGTAATAGTATAACATACCTCTACCTGTTTGGGAAAACAAAAAATGCCCTGCCGAAGCAGGGCGCAGAATCAGATCGCCCGGAACATCTTCTGTGATATGGGTTTCTCCTCTTTGTTCTTTTCCAGCTCCTTTCTGGCATTCTCCAAGTCTTCCATCCGCCGCAATTCATCCGTGGCATCCTCCAAGCCAAGGTGCGTATAGGTGTTCAGCGTGACTCCAATATCGCTATGCCCCATCAGGTATTGGAGTGTCTTAGGGTTCATGCCGGACTTCGCCATATTGCTGCAGTAGGTATGGCGGCAGACGTGGGGCGTGATATTCGGTATCTGCACCCGGTAGATATCATTGTACCGTTTAACCATGTGGTTGAATCGGTGTTCCCAATGCATCGCCACTTCCGGGTAGCCGTTTTTGTCCGTAAAAAGGAATCCAGCATAGCCGTCCACCACCCTCTCGAATTCCGGCGCTTCCCTATCCTCGATGATTGCCCGGAAGCACTGCGCCACATCATCCGTCATGGGTAGCTTCCTTGTTCCGGCATTTGTTTTGGTGGATTCAATCACCAGCCGCATATCGGAAGTCCGCTGGAGCTGGTGGTCGATATTGATGACTTTGTTTTCCAAGTCAATATCCCGCAGCGTCAATCCACAAAATTCCGAAATACGCAACCCCGTATGGAAAAGGATATAAACCACTTCGTAATACTTGTAGTAAACATTATCGTCATGCACGAATTTTAAGAACTTCCGCATCTGGTCTTTTGTAATGGCCTCCCTCGTCACGCTGTCATTGACCACCACCCCAGCAAGTTCAAACCCGAAGGGATTTTTCAGCAGCACGTCGTCGTCAACCGCCATCTGGAAAGCCGGACGCAGGACACCGCGCACGGTCTTGACGGTGCTGTACCGCCGTCCGTCCTGTTGGAGCTTTATCAGGAACAGTTTTGCATCCGATGTCTTTATCTGTGAAATCTTTTTGTCATTGAAATCCTCGCCTTTTAAGACGTTCTGCACAAATTTATAATTCGTGAGCGTGTTGGGCTTTGCCGCCGTTTTCGTTGCAAGGTACCGCTCCACCAGCTCCCCGACCGTGATGTTCTTCCCCAAAGGGTCCGAAAGGGAATCAAGGTCATACCCGATCTGCTTCTCCAGCTCCCGCAGTGATAAGCAGGGCTTCTTCCCGACCGGAAGGGTATCTGTCGGCTCTAATCTCCAACTGTACACAAAATGCGGCTTGCCGTTTACATGGTACTTGAACTGGTATTTCCCGTCCGCGCGGATGGATTCGCCCCTGCGCAGGACGCGGTGCTTGGAATCACGCCGTGTCTTTGGTCTTCCCGCCATTTAAAAGCCCCTCCTTTACTTCCGGATTCTCTTCCAGATATTTTTCAAGCTCACCCCGCAGGATGAGCCTGCGTTTCCCATACAAGGCAGTGTACTTTTTGCATTTCCCGTCTTTTAGGAATCTGTTGAACTTCCTCCTGCTGAAGCCGAAATATTCGATTGCCTCTTCTGGGTTCAATACATCTTTCTGTGCAAGTGCCGGTTTTCTCATTGCTCCATTTCCTCCTTTCCAGCCAAAAGTGAATTGATATAATCTTCAAATCTCATACGGATAATCAGGTAGCGGTTTCCCATGAAAATGGCAAAAGAGTCAGTATTGTCTTCTGCCAGCCTGCGCATTTTCTTAATTCCGATGTTGAAATAAGCCGACGCTTCCTTAATTGTTAGCATATATTTTTCGCTGATCGGAATTTCTATTTCTCTATAATCCGTTTTGTTATAGGCTTCTTTCATGCCATGAGTCTCCTTTCAATCCCCAGATTTTCCGGTCATGACATCTATCACTCTAAAGTCGGGAAAAGTCAACTACTTACGGCAAATAAAAGAGATTTATAACGCAGAACATTCCTCCACAAACTTCTCAAATTTTGTGCGTATGATGAGATACCTGTTCCCGCTGAAAACTGCGAATCGTCCAGTGTTATCCTCCGCCAGTCTCCGCATCTTTTTTACCCCGATATTGAAATAAACCGATGCCTCCCTGATGGTCAGCATATATTTCTCACTGACTGGCATCATCACATTTTCATTTTCCATTGAGTTAATTCTTTCCTGCATAAATGAAACCTCTCTTTCTATCTATATCCGGGTGGTGAACGCAAGCGAAATCCACCCGTCCCTCTTTTCCTGATAGGCTTTCAGCAGCCCCCATCCATCCGATTCCTCCACAATGGTGAAAATGCCAACGCCAGTGAACTTCCCCGACTTTGGGTATGACGTTCCGGGGCCTTTTCGGATGTTCAGATCAGGAATTGCTACCCTCACCATGTAGGGTGCGGAAAGGGTAAGGCTCTCCATGAACTGCACCTGCCCCTCTTCCATGACGGCTTTCAGGATAGAAAGGATTTTCTCCCCATACTGTTCTCCTGCCGCCCATCCCTTCCCCTGTGGGTTCTCTTTCTGCCCAAGCCACTCCACGTAAGGCGCACAGCCCCTTGTGACATAGCGGAAACGGGAATCAATTCTTTCATTTATTAATGCATCCGTGGAGGCATAGGCTTTGAGGTGCTGCACCTGCGCCCGGATGCCAAGCTGCGGCGTGTCAAAAGACAGCCCCGTTTTTCCCCTCTGCGTCACCCCAAGGCCACAGAAATTGTTCTGCGAAAGTGTGACCGCAGAGCCGGAGAAAGTGAAGTTCCCCGTTTCAAGGCAGGACTGCGCAAAGGCGATATCACCCCTCACGCCTTCCGCTTCCCCTTCCGAAAGGTACAGCGGGATCATATCCAATACGGACTGCGCCACAGCAGGGTTCTTCTTTTTCAGATATGCCGCCATCTGCCCCGCTGTAGCTTTGGCCTTTCCCATAATGGCAGTAAGGGAATCCTCCACTGTGCTTCCCTCCATTGCCGCTTTGATGTCTTTACGGAACTGCCCCATAGACAGGCCAAACTTAGACCACAGATGCTCTACATCGCCGTGGTTGCTTGCAATGCCCCGTCTGCACCCCTCGCTGTGGCTGATGATAACGCCATCTGCAAGCGGGTCCAAATTGTACTGTTTACAGAGATGTGCGAACAGCTCCACCGCATATTTATAGGTGGCAAGCACATGGGCTTTCGTGTTCTCCCCGTCCCCGGTTTCCACCCATGCCGCACCGCTGGTATATCTGATAGTGGCAGGCTCCGTCATTTCCACACCGATGTGGGTATTGTTTGCGCTGCCTCCGCAGTGCCAGCCACGGTGTTCCCACGGAAGTATCTGGTACACATTCCCGCCAGGCTCAATGATGGCATGGACGCAGGCATTCGCATCCGCCCTGTTCCAGTTCTTCATAAACACATCCGCCTTTGGCTGCGGGCATCCCACCGAGTGGATCATAAGCCCCTGCACGATGATGTGTTTTCCTGCCTTATAGCAGCCGGACTCTGTAAGGTAATTCTGTATTAAATTCATTCCATTTCCCTCTCTTTCTGCACATGAAAAAAGGCACCAGTTTTTCACCGATGCCCTCAAAATAAAAGTTCCATTATTCCCCTTTTTCCTCCCGTAACTGCTCCAGCACGGATTTCAGCTTCTCCGGGATGGGAAGCCCTATCCTCGCGGCATTCTCCAAGATGGAGATACCTTCATTGGAAAGGTAAAAGAAAATGACCGCCGTCCGCAGGACACTTCCCTCTCCGATGATGTGGGTATCCACGATATGCCCCACCGCCACAAGGCAGAAAATGACCACCTTCTTAAAAATGCCCTTAAAGCCCACCTCGCTGGATAGCTGCTTCTCCACCGCCGCTGCCATAAGCCCTGTGGCATAATCCACCACCACAAATACAACCAGCGCATAGAGGAAGCCGTCAAAACCACCCATCACCGCGCCGAGCGCACCACCAAGCGCCGCAAATGCGTACTGTGCCGCTTCAATAAAATTCTTCATTCTGTTTTTCCTCCTTCATTAAAAAAAGCACCTCTGCGGTGCCGTTACTGTTTACGCGCATTCGATATACCGGATGAATGTTTTTCCATGTCCTTTGTTCACCCCTGCCTCTGTTTCCGCAGGGTAATATTTCCCTTTATGGGTGAAAGGCGCAACGCCATCCACATACCCGGAGCCGCCTGCGCCGGATTCACCTTTTGTGCCATAGTTGCCGCCGAACCACCCTCCGCCGCCTCCGGCATAGCAGGTGCTGCTTGACGAGCTATAAGACGGTGCAGAGCCAAAGTTTGTGGAAGAACTGCTGGAGGTGGAAATCTGCCGCCCTCCAAGAGCGCCGCCTGAACCATCTCCACCCCGTTCTCCTCCACCATCACCGCCTTTGTGGATTGTACCATTGTCTATTGCCCCGCCTCCACCGCCGCCTGCTACGATCAGCACACAGCTACGGTTAGCATAACTTAATCCGCTGGAACTGGTCGAGCCGAGATATCCCGACTTTGTTCCCACATGGGTGGCACCACCACCGCCTCCGCCATACTGCTTGTTGCTCGAATAATTGTACCCATAAGCACCACCGTTCGTCCCTGGATATGTCCCGCTTGCCATTCCGCCGTTATAGATATAGATTACCTCATCCTTTTTCATCTTCTTATAGCCTTTGGAATGCCCGCCAAGACCTCCCTCTGCCACAAGGTTATCCACCTTTGCTTCCCCGCCTGCGCCGCCCCATACCTCAAATTCATAGATACCGTCCTGTGGGATAACAAATGTCACATAGCTGCCTGTATAGGGGAAATCATACTCCGTGGTCACCCACATGGCGTAAAGAGTGGCATCCGCAGGGAACACCCCTTCTTCCCCCGGTTTATAGCTTGGCGTGGAGAGGGAATCTGTACTCCATCCGCAGAAAGACATATTTTTTCTCGTGTAGGGGCTTGCCGGGGCTGTGGTCGGCTCGCTCTGTGCATTCCCATTATTGTAGTAGCAGAAAGCCGTGAAACTCTCCTTTGCTCCGCTCACCGTCAAAGTACCACCGTTTGGCATCAGCCCAATAGTCATCTGCTTTTTGAACACCGCATAGAGCGTGACTGGTTCCTCACCGCTGATGATAAACTCGGAAAGCACCTTCTTTTCAGCAGAACTATCCTGCCGCCACCCCACAAAGGCATATCCCTCCAGCGCGGCGGGCGGCGCTGTGGCAATGGCATCTTCCTTATCCGGCACGGTACGCTCCAAGGCATAGCCAGTGTCGATCTGGTATGTTACCTTGATGCCTGCGGCATACACCTTATCCTCGCCCACGAAAATCCGCGTCACCCTTTTGGTAGCGGCATCCTCATAGCAAAGGTAAATGGTGCTTGCACTGTAGCTTTTCAGTTCCCGGTATTCCTTTACGCTCAACAGTTTCATCACAAGGCCAGTGCTGCTCATCATCTCCGCCATCTTAGAATCCATCGTTTTCATGGAATTTTCCAAAGTACCCGTTGTGGAAATAAGACTGTCCAGCTCCCCGATGATGTTCCTTGCCGTAAATACCGCCGTGCCGTCCAGCACCATATCCCCGGCTTTCGTGATCCTCGAATAACCGGAAGGCTCATAGGCGGCTGTGGTCCCTGCCTGTGTGCAGACAAAAGTTGCCCACCCAGGAGCGCCCACTGCCGTTACTGCATCACCTACGGAATAAGATGTGGCACGGGTGAGGGTTTCCCCTCCGCCGCCTCCACCGCCGCCTCCGGCTTTCAGCGTGGGGAATACTTTGGTCAGACCGCTCAATCCAGCGGAGGATACGGTAAAAATGGCAAGTTCCAGATCATAGGAGGAATTGTTATAGTTGATGTTCACATCCGCATCCAGCGGGGGAAGCTCTGCCGCCGTCTGCGCCAGTATCTTGATAGGCTCATCCGTGTTGGATAAATCCAGATGGATATATACCCTGCCGTCCAGCGTTTCCCCCACATCCGCAAGGCGCACATCAATCTCCGTTTCATACACTTCAAAAAAGCGTCCCCGGATCATGCCAAATCCCTGCGAGATGTGCAGCACATTCCCTCTTGCGTAGGTCACTTCACAGCCTTTGAAGATGCCGCTGCCGGGAACTGCCGTCTCGTAAATAATGGCATCGTCCTGTGGTGTGACATTCCCGCCTTTGTATGTTTTGAGTACGATATTGTCAGCCATTTTCCTGCCTCCTTAAAATCTTAGTCAAGTCCAGACGCACCGTGCCGAAAACCAGCTTTGTATTCCTGCCCCGCTCCCTCCCGGTCAGAATGCTCCGGTAGCTCTGCCCGTCCGAGATAATATCCGCCACCTGCCCGAACTCCAAT
>CAMWLB010000177.1 GCA_947174985.1 uncultured Lachnospiraceae bacterium
CTGTTGCAGGTATCCATTATCACAGTTCGCGAGATGAATCATCTCTGACACCGTATTTTATTTATAAGAAAAAGACTCGCGCGGTTATTTGCGTTGGGGCAAAACAAAAGAAGGAGGTAAGTTCTATTTACGCACTTTTATTATGGTTGGTGCTGGCCTGTTTTTTCGACTATTGCAAGAATAAAATTCCCAATGCCCTGATTTTGACAGGACTGCTTCTTGCATGTGGTTATCAGGCAGCACAAAACAGCATTGGACTGCTGTGTATAAGAACAGTTTTTGTTCTAATTCTGTTGTATCCGCTTTACATGCTTGGGATGCTGGGGGCGGGAGATGTAAAACTTTATTGTATGTCCGCCGCGTTTCTTGCAGGAAAGGATTGCCTCATTTTTTTCTCACTCAGTCTGTTACTTTCTGCCGCCGCCGCATTGCTCAAAATGCTTTTTCTTGGAAATCTGCGGGAAAGAATCCATTATTTTTGTTCGTATGCCGCCGATGTGGCAAAAAACGGAAAGCTTTTATTTTATCAAAACGGATTTGTGTTTGAGAAGAAAAAAAGCGGATTGCATATGACAGGCCCCATGCTGCTGGGGTTTCTATTGTATCTTTGTGTGACACATTGAAAAGGAGGACAGTGTGAAAAAAAGAATATTGGCATTATGTGACAGTGAAAAAGATTATTTGGATAGTCTTGCGGAATTTTTAAAGAACAGGGATGAATTTCCCTTTGCGCTCCACGCCTATTCGGAGGTGGATAAGCTTCTGGAGTTTGGAAAAAAGGAACAGATAGATGTTCTCTTGGTATCGGAATCGGATTTTACCTACAAAGTATCAGAACTGGCGGCCGGGAAAACGCTGCTTTTGAACGAAAGCGGGACAATCAGGGGAGAAAATATCAGGAATATTGATAAATACCAGAAGGCTGAAAATATCTGGTACGAGCTGATGACCGAATACACGGATTTTGTCATGGCAGAGGAGAAACGGCTGGATACGGGGAAAAAGGCAAAGCTTATCGGGCTGTATTCACCGGTCAGAAGGTGCCTGCAGACTTCTTTTGCTTTGACACTGGGACAGGCTTTGGCGGAGAAGAAAAAGACCCTGTATATCAGCTTCGAGCATTATGCCGGATGGAACCAGCTATTGGACAAAAATGTGAGGGGAGATTTGACGGCATTGTTGTATTTCGGAAGAGAGCAGGAAGAAAAGTTTTTTTACAGGCTGCAGTCCATGACGCTGAAAATCGGCGGGCTTTATTATATTCCGCCGGCCTATGCCGGACAAAATCTGATATATGTGAGCACGAAGGAGTGGGAAGCGTTGATTGAGAGAATTGCGAAGACGGGAGGTTATGATTATATCATTCTGGATTTGAGCGAGAGTATTCAGGGAACCTTTGAGATACTGTGTATGTGCGACAGAATCTACACAATCATACGGGAGGATGAACGCGCCAGGGCAAAACTGGCGCAGTACGAAGAGCTTCTGCGTGCCTATGAGTACGAAGAAGTGCTGGAAAAAACGCGGAAAGAGCTTCTTCCACAGTTTGAACATCTTCCGGAAAGAATCGAACAGTACACTGTCGGGGAACTGGCGAGGTATATACGAAAGCTGATAAGAGAAGATTTAGGCGCGGCGTAGAAGGGAGATTTGCATGAAACAAAGGCTGGAGCAGCAACTTCTGGATAAAATGGATTACTCCAGAGAGCTTGCAGATGATGAGGTGAAGGAACAGATAGATAACCTGCTTTTACAGGAAGAGGGAATGAGACTTTGGACGGTGCAGCAGCGGCAGCAGCTTAAGCATGAAATCTTTTGTTCCCTGCGGCGGCTGGATATCCTGCAGTCATTGTTGGAGGACGACAGCATTACGGAAATTATGATAAACGGACCAAATGCGGTTTTTGTAGAGCGGGAGGGACAGATTCAAAGCCTGGACAGGCACTTTGAATCGGGAGAAAAGCTTCTACATGTGATACAGAGAATTGTGGCAGGCTGTAATCGTTCTGTCAATGAGGCTTCTCCGATTGTGGACGCGAGGCTGCCGGATGGCAGCAGAGTAAATGTGGTCTTGAATCCTATCGCCATAAACGGACCGATTGTGACCATAAGGCGTTTTCCCAACAAGGCGGTTACCATGGAGAAGCTGATACAGTGGGGCAGTATCAGTGAAGAAGCAGCGGCAGAGCTTACGGACTGGGTACGCGCAGGCTTCAATATTTTTATCAGCGGCGGAACAGGATCGGGAAAGACAACCTTTCTCAATGTGCTCTCCGGATTTATCCCTTCCGACGAGCGTATCATCACCATTGAGGACAGTGCGGAGCTGCAGATACAGGGAATTCCCAATTTAGTGCGCATGGAAACGAGGAATGAGAATGTGGAGGGCTGTAATGCCGTTGGTATCAGGGATTTAATCAGGACAGCCCTGCGTATGCGGCCTGACCGCATTATCGTGGGGGAAGTACGCGGCGGGGAAGCGCTGGATATGATGACGGCATTTAACACGGGACATGACGGTTCCATGTCCACAGGACATGCCAACAGCGCCGCTGATATGCTGAGCAGGCTGGAAACCATGATACTGATGGGGATGGAGTTACCTTTGTCCGCGGTAAAGCAGCAAATTGCATCGGGAATTGATATTGTGGTGCATCTGGGCAGGCTGCGGGATAAGAGCAGGCGGGTATTGGAAATCGCCGAACTTGACGGCTGTGCAGGGGGCGAAATACACCTGCATACGCTTTACCGGTTTAGAGAAAGCGGCTCTGATGATGCCGGAAAAGTGTTGGGAAAACTGGAAAAGAAGGGAGGTCTGAAGCATGGGCATAAGCTGGAGGCAGCAGGTATCGCTGTACCGCAGTCAAAAGAGACAGTTTTTTCTGGCCAAAGCGAGGGGAACGCCGGATTATGAAACATACTATTTTTCAGGACGTGAAAAACTTTTGTATTTTAGCATCGGCCTTGGCATTACATTATTTTTAGCCTTGTTCTTTTACCGTAGCCTGTGGGCAGCCATTTTTCTGTGTCCTGTCGGCATATATGCCTATCTGTCGTTTCAGAAGGAGCGGGGCGAAAAGCAGAAGAGAAAGCTGGAGGCAGAGTTTAAGGATTGTATTATGTCGGTTGCCGCAAATCTGAGGGCAGGATATTCGGTGGACAACGCTTTTGCGGAATGTGTACAGGATATTGTACCGTTGTATGGAAAAAAGAGCCTTATGCTCACTGAACTTTACAGAATAAAAAAAGGATTGTGCAATAATGTGCCGTTAGAAAAACTGCTGCAGGAGCTTGGAAAGAGAAGTGGCTGTGCAAGCATTAGGGAATTTGGGGAGGTTTTTACCATTGCCAGACAAAGCGGAGGTAATCTGCCGGAGGTGATCCAGTCAACAGCAAATCTGATTGGCGAGAGAATAGCCGGGCAGCAGGAAATTCAGACAATAATCAGTGGAAGGGTGTTGGAGCAGCGAGTGATGAACATCATGCCGTTTTTGCTGGTTTGCTACATAGAGGCAGGAAACAGAGGGTTTTTTGACGTGCTATATCACAATGCTTTGGGGGTTGCCGTCATGACGGGCTGTCTTGCGGTTTATCTGACAGCCTATTGCCTATCGTGGCAGATTTGCAAGAAGATATTGTGAGGATGGTGTATGTTTCATAAAATAGCTGATTTACTTTATGATTTTCTGCCAAAAAGAAAAAACGGTAATGCAAAAGTGATGGATATGCTGGTGCAGCTTTATCCAAATGCATCAGAGAGCAGTCTGAAACGGCGGTATGAAACAGGAAGACTGCAAAAGGTACTAACAATTTTGTCTGCAGGCAGCATAACGGCATTTGTATTGTGGATAAGTGGCAGCAACAAAGGGTTCCTTGTGAACAACCGTTATATACTGCGGGCGGAGCAGGGAGGAGAAGAAAAGACAGTTCTGCTTACTGCAAAGCGGGAAAATGGAGAAAAAATAGATACAGAACTTACGGTGAGGGAAAGCCGGTTTCGGGACGGAGAACTGGAAACGCTGTATGAAGACATGCTGCAGGCGGCAGTTAAAACCGCATTGGGTGAAAATGATTCGTGGGACAATATTCATGACGACTTGCAGCTCATGCAGCAGATAGATGGCTATCCATTTGTATTGTCGTGGGAGAGCGGCGATTACAGATATGTGACAAACAGTGGAAGAATAGCAAAGTGGCAGGAGGTAAAGGATCTTGCACAGCCGTCAAAGCTGGTAGCGCTTACTTTGCGAGCGGAATATTATGATTTTGTCAGGGAGCATATTTTTTATGCCAATATATGTCCTGTCTCAGTGGAAACGTTTAATGAAAAGACTGCAAACTTGTTGAAGCAGGTAGAGGAGGAAAATCCTTATCATGACAGGGTGATTCTGCCTGATGTAATTGAGGGTGAAAAAGTGGTATGGACGGAAAGGACAGAACATGTCAGCCAGAATATTTTTTTGCTCACGCTGGCAGGAGCGTTTGCAGTGTGGATACTACATGACAGGGAATTACAAAAAAAGGCAGCTCTCAGAAAAGAGCAGATTGCCAGAGAGTATCCGACCGTAATCAGTAAGTTGTCCCTATATCTGGGAGCGGGCATGAACCTGAAAGGTGCATGGGAAAAAGTGGCTGGGGAGGGCGTAAAAAATAAGCCGATGAATCCTGTATATGAGGAGATGCAGTTTACCTGTCATGAGATGGACGGGGGCATTTCCGAAGCAGAAGCGTATGAAAGATTTGGAAAGAGGATAAGGCTGCAGCGGTATATCAGGCTTACAACGCTGCTGGTGCAGAATCTGCGGAAAGGAAATGCAGCATTGTTGTTTCAACTCAGACAGGAAGCTTTTCTGGCAATGGAAGAGCATGCTGCACAGATAAAAAGGGCAGGTGAGGAAATGGGGACAAAGCTGCTGTTTCCAATGCTGCTTATGATGGGAATGACAATGGTATTTATTATGGTACCGGCATTTCTTTCATTTTAGTAACTTAATAATGGGAATAAAAATGAGAAAACCGCTTATGCGGAGAAAAGGAGAACAATATGGAGAAACAAAAAGTAAAAAGTTTTTGTGATTTTTTGCGGGAAGAAGATGGTATGGGAACGGTGGAGGTGATTCTGATAATTGTGGTACTGGTAGGTCTGGTGGTTCTGTTTAAAAATCAAATAACCGCCATTGTGCAGGCGTTGTTTTCTAAAATCACGTCCCAGATAGATAAGATGTAACGCATATGAAGAAGCGGAAGACAATCCAAAGAAAAGAAGCAGATGGATACCTGACCGTATTTTTGTCGCTGATTTTGTCGATTATGCTTTCTCTGTGCCTGATGCTTGTGTTAGGTGCACGAGAAAACAGCAGGCGCATGGAAATCGAGTGTGTGACGGATATTGGAATGGACAGTATTCTGGCTGAATATCACAGAGAGCTGTTAAGGCAATATGATTTGTTTTTTATAGACACTTCATATGGAACTGCAAATGCGTCCTACTACCAAACGGCGTCGCACCTTCAGGATTACATAGCTTATAATTTGGGCGGGGAAGAAATTTTTCTCCAGACATTATACCGCAATCTCTTGATACTGGAGGTGGAGGGAATAGATATTACGGCGGTTTCAGCGGCGTCAGACGATGGAGGCGCTGTACTCAGAAGGCAGGCGGTGGACGTGATGTATCAGCGTGTAGGAATCAGCTATCTAAAACAGATAGAAAACTGGGTGAACACCACCCGGGAATATGGACTGGACACCCAGGATGTGCTGCAGGAGCGGGAAAAAAGCGTAAAACAGTTGGAGGAATGGGATGCATTTCTTGAGAGCAGTGGTGACGAAAGTGAATCGGCAAAGGATTTGGGCAATAAGGTGGTATCCATCTGGGAAGCCGGTGTGTTGAGTTTTGTGGTAAAAGAACCTGACAAGCTTTCCAATTGTAAAATCAATGCGCAGCAGTATCTCTCGTCAAGGCAGCTTCTGCAAGGAACGGGAATGAATCCGGCGATTGCCTTTGAAGATGGTTTTTGGGAGCAGCTTATTTTCCATGAATACATATTGGCGTACACCGGACGTTACAATCAGGAAAAAGAAGACAGCCTTCTCAAGTATCAGACAGAATATATTCTTTCAGGAAAATCCAGTGATTTGGAAAATTTAAAAAGTGTTGTATATAAACTGCTTGGAATCAGGGCGGCAGCAAATTTGATACACCTGCTGTCCAGCGAAGAAAAATGCATGATAGCCGAATCTGCGGCTTCTATCATAGCGGCGCTTCTGACCATACCGGAGGCGGAGCCGGTGTTTGTGGCGGTACTTATCCTTACATGGGCAATGGCGGAGAGCCTCTATGATGTTTCACTGCTATTGAAGGGAGGAAGGGTGCCACTGCTGAAATCGGAAGCAGACTGGCATTATGGTCTGGAAGCTATTTTTGACTTTGGTGGGAGTATTGAGGAAGAAAAAGAAACAAGCGGCTTAAGCTACAATGACTACCTTCGGGT
>CAMWLB010000178.1 GCA_947174985.1 uncultured Lachnospiraceae bacterium
GGGTTATGGGTTCGTGATAGTGGTTGCCGCGTTTCAGGTTACAAATCCAATTTTGCAATATGCTTCCTATGTTGCTTCTGCCTATGCACTGATTATTACAATCACGGGGGTGGTTTATATAAAAGCGGCGTCGGGCGGCATAAAAAATTATATTACCGGACATCCGTTGATGAAAAAGTTTCGTTCTACCGTGGTTGGAGAAAAGTATTTCACCGATGTGCGTTTTCGCACGGGAGTTTCGCTGTATCAGGGCTTTTTAATCAACCTCCTGTATATTGTTATGAAGTTGGTATCAGGCGTTCTGTACCGTTCTGCATGGTTTATCGCGCTGGCAGTTTATTACATCCTGCTGGCTGTGATGCGCTTTCTGCTTGTACGGCGTCTGAATGTGCAGGATGAGGCGCTGGAACTGCGCCGCTATCGGCTGTGCGGATTTATACTACTCTTTATGAACCAGGCGCTTGCGGGTATTGTGATTTTCATGGTGCATCAAAATCAGGGGTTTGACTATCCGGGACTGCTCATCTATGCGATGGCTGCTTATGCCTTTTATGCTGTCATTATCGCAATTGTCAATATCGTGAAAACCCGCCGGCATAAGAGTCCAGTCCTTTCAGCAGCAAAGGCTATTAATCTTGTGACGGCGCTTGTTTCTATCCTGTCTTTGGAAACAGCGATGCTGGCACAGTTTGGTGGGAATGATGATCCCATGTTCCGCAAGGTCATGACTGGTGCGACAGGAGGCGGTGTCTGTACCATTGTCATCGGCATGGCGATTTATATGATCTGGCTGGCAAACAAAAATCTGAAAAAATTGAAATCAGAATCCTGAAAGGAGTAAAAGCTCATGGAAGAAAAGAAAGGAACATTCACCTATACCTACTCAGCAAAGGAGCAGGAGGAAATCAAAAAAATCCGGGATAAGTATGCTCCGCCGACCAAGGAGGAAACCACAATGGAGCAGCTTCGCCGCCTGGATGCCAGTGCTACGAAAGGGGCGACCATCGTATCAGTAACTGTCGGAATCATCAGTTCCCTGATTTTAGGTATTGGAATGTGTTGTACGATGGTATGGGATGGCGGGTTGTTCATACCCGGAATTATTATCGGAATTGTTGGCATCGCCGGTGTCATTGCTGCTTATCCTATCTACACCCATATGGTCAGGCGCAAGCGGGCAAGGCTGGCGCCGGAGATTATGCGGTTGTCGGACGAACTGATGAAGTAACTATACGCTAAAATAAAGTCATAAAAAGTTACCAATATGACTTTATTGGTAAGAACAACAAAGAAATGAAGATTATCCCACAGAATCATTGACATTTCAAAGGAGTAATATTACACTATTAATGAATAAACATTCATTCATAAAATAAGAGAGGGAAAAACATGCCGAAATCACAAAAAAGATGTCAGGAAATCCGGGAGGAAACCCGTTCTAAAATATTGAACGATTCCGTGCTTTATTTTGCTAAAAATGGCTTTGCAGGAACAAAGATAAGTGATTTGGCAAAACATATCGGTATCGGGCAGGGTACTCTTTATATTTATTTCAAATCAAAAGAAGAACTGTTCAATGAAATTTTTGCTTTAACAAATAGCAGTAAAGATATTGAGGATTTGAAAATGCTTGTGCGTTTGCCTGTGCCTGCCAAAAAGAAAATACAAAAACTCTCAAACAGTATTATGAGCAAACTCATGCAAGATGATGTTTATGCGGCAAAGGTTGCATTAAACACGCAGATTATGTTTGAGCAGGAAGACTTTGTGTCTGCAGAAACAACCTATCAGTCAGAATTATATCAGATGACGGAAAAGATTATTAAGCAGGGGCAAAAAGAAGGAAGTGTTGTAGAGGGACTGCCTATGAAATTAGCAGATTATTATTGGGGTGTTGTCTACCTATATGCCCTTAAAAAGTTATTTACCACGAAGTATGAAATGATTTCAGAAGAAGATTTGGCAAGGGTTCTGCTGAAAGATGGAAGGGGATAGAAATGGATATGAAAAAGATTGCGATTGTAACGGGTGCTTCCGGTGGTATGGGACAAGTATTTGTGCGGGAACTGGCAAAGGAAGCGCTGGATGAAATATGGATTATCGGAAGAAATGAGCAGCGGCTTCTTGCACTGAAAAACGAATTTGGCGAGAGAATTATACCCATATGTAAGGACTTGACAAAAAACGAAGATGTGTTATCTTTTTCTGATATACTAAAAAAGCAAAATCCGTCTGTTGTGTGGCTGATAAATAATGCCGGAGTTGCAAGAATGGCGCCTTCAAAGGAGTTTTCTTTTTCAGAAATAGAGCAGACAATAGACTTAAATTGTAAAGCTCCGGCTGCCCTGATTAACATTTGCATTCCGTTTATGGAAAGAGGGGCAAAAATACTTAACATTTCTTCTGCTTCTGCGTTTCAGCCTGTGCCGTATATCAATTTATATGCTGCGACAAAGGCCTTTGAGCGCAGCTATTCACGAGCTCTTAATGCAGAATTAAAACCTTGTGGAATCACGGTAACGGCAGTTTGCCCGGGCTGGGTAGATACGGATATGTTGGTAAGAGAAATAAATGGTAAGAAGGTACATTTCCCGGGAATGACTGCGCCCGAAAACGTTGTGCGAAAAGCGTTAAAAGACGCAAAAAAGGGCAGGGATATGTCAATCTGCTCGCTTTATGTAAAGTGTCAGCATTTGCATGTAAAACTATTGCCGCAAAGGCTGACAATGAAAATCTGGCTGCATGGCGTGAAAAATTATTTGTGAAGGATATTTTGGAAACAGCAAAATGCAGCATTGACAATGCGAAAGTGAAATCGATTATGCCGCAGAATGAAAGAACAAGCGCATTGCAGAAATATAAAAATCCGGTGTTGGTGATGGCGGCAGAGAAGGACTGCCTTTTTCCGGCAGCAGGTGTGCTGCGCAGGGCAAAAACGGTCTGGCAGCAGAGCCGATGTTATCTGCTGAGAGACCGGGGGCATATCCATGAATTGACCGAGAAAGAAAAGAAGATGATTATCGAGGCTTTGCGTTAAAATAACAGGAAGGGATTACCGCGTGCTGGAAAAAGCCGGATTCCAACTGGAAGGGCTTCTTCACAGCAACGCGGTCAAAAATGGCCAGGTACAGGATATGAAAATGTATGCTTGGGTTAGGGAAAATTTATAATCCGTTTTTAATACCGCCGTCGGTGGGAGTGTTGTATGTTATCCAAGGGAAGCCGCTGTAAGGACTTCAGGATATATTCTGCACCCGAATTATTGGTGACATTGGGACAGTTGATGCTGAAATTATTATAGTTATTAATTGTCTGATTTCCGCCGACATGTTCAGAAGAAGGCGTGGTATCCGGGAATGGTTCAGGGACATACTGCTGTAGGTTGCCGATGATGTTGCGCTGCTGTTCGGGAGTAATGACGAGTTCCCCGTGCTGCAGGATGGCGGGCAGTTCGTTTGGAAGCAGGTTTTCGCCAGCCAGTTTCTGTAAGAGGGCGAGAGACGGGTTGGCAGGTGCACTTTGCCCCGGTGCTGTCGCGTAGCCTTCGTCAAGTCCGCCGTGGAAGTGTGCCATGGTGGCATAAAATCGTGAGGAAACATTAGAGCGCGCCATTGTGCTGCTTACAGTGCTGGGTAAAGGCTTTTTTTGTGTTGCAGCATTTTCTTGGCTGCCTTTTCCCGTCCCGGCGCCTGTCTGCCCAAGGTTTTGTGCGGCCGGGGTAGTTCCCACATTGCCGCCTGCAGCGCTGCCGGAAGCGGCTTCTGTCTTGATTCTTGCGGCATTGGCGGCGGCGTCAGCCTGTGCCTGCTGCAGGGCGATGTACTGTTCCGTGAAGCTCCTCAGGGTGTCAAGCCTGCCGCTTAGTACCTGTGATTCCCAGTCTGCGCCAAGGATTTCCGCAGCAATCAGTTTGTTCTGCTGTTCTTCATAGATACCGGAGATTTCATTCCATTTTGCTTTGTAGGATTCGAGCGCATCAATCTGGCTGTCAAGACTTTTGGTGGCATTTTCCATTTCTTTTTCCAGTGATTCTATCTGTGCTTCAAGGCGGGAAATGCTTATCTGTGTTTTCTGGTCGGCGAGGTTTTCTTCAGCGTCGCGGACAGCTTCCATGTCTGCCGCATAGACAAACTGGCTGCCATCGTATACCTTATTTACACGCTGGCTTCTGGCGCGTTCTGCTTCATACTGTGCTTTTTCAAGGTCAATCTGTGCCTTGCGCGCATCGTTTGCTTTGTTTAGTGCATCGATTTCTTCCTGTATGGCATCGATTTTTAACTGATAAGAGTTTTCTATGGCTTCTTTCTGTTCATTGAGTCTTTTAATCTCGTCATCAATGCTGTTGGTTACGGCGTTTACCGCCCTATCATAGAGGGAGAGCTGGCTGCCATACATGCTTTCAAGGGCAACGTAATATTCCTCTGCGCTGATTCTGCCGTCACGGTAATAATCCTCAATAATCTGCCTGCGCTTATCTATGTATTCCCGGAAGGTAATCAGGTTTGCGGCAAGCTGTTTTTCCAAAAGGTCTGTTTCTTTGTCAAGGAGATTTTTCCAGTCGGTTTCAGCCTGCTCAGCGGCAGAAGAGGAGGCTGATGATTTGCTGCTGTCAGGTGCTTTGAATTCTATGCCTACAGGGTTTAACTCAAAGTTGTTGACTTCATCTTCAAATTGCTTTTTGGCTGCTGCCATTCTTGCCGAAATGTCAATTATTTCATTCAGTGCTGCTGTTTTGTCTCCCAAAGCAAGATTTATCGGAATGTCAAATTTATCTCCGCCTATGGCTAAAACTGCGTTCCTCCAAACTTTGTCTTCTCCCGCTGTTTTGAGTTTCAGTTCAGCTTGTTCAAGCTCGGCTTTCAGCATAGCAAATTCAGACAGGGCGGTAGTACCAATGCCGGCAGCTTTTGCAAGCCTTATTACATTATTAATATCTGTCTCCGTATCAAGGAGTGTGCCGTTTACAAGAAGCTTCTGTAGCTGTAATGCTGCAAGTTCTTTACCACAGTTGTCTGCTTCAGCCTGTTCAGCCATAAATGCCAATACTTCACTGTCCGTTGCGTTGGCAAGTTCTTTTCCTTCTTGTGCAAGGTATTTCTTTGACAGAGCAAGCTCTTCATTCTTAAGTGCTAAAGCTTCTGCCACAACTGCTTCTGCATTGGTGACTCCCATCTGTTCAAGCTGCTTTTCAATGGCATTAGCTGTCTCATTATTTAGCTGTTCTAATGTGCCTGTGCTGTAAAGGTATGCAGTAGCGAGGTTATTGAAGGCACGTTGCACATCATCTGCCTCGGAGTTTCCGTCTGTGAGCACCGCAAAAAACGGTTCAAGCTGCGCAGGGTCAAAAATAACACCGATTTCTTCCTCTATTTCTGCAAAGGATTTGCGCAGACCTTCCAACATGGAGTTGTCCACGGCGTCAAGTGAGAACCCGTCCGCTGTGAAGATTGCGTTGTATGCTTCGCCCAGTTTGGAAAGCTGTGGACCTAATTGCGTGGAGAGCTGGGAGATGGAAGTAGAAATGGTGGGAATAAACGGAATTTCTGTTTCAGCCGAACTATCCTCTAATTTCCTGATTTCGTCCTGCAGTTCCTCAAACGTCATGCTTCCAACATTCTTTATTGTGTATGCGATTTCCAACTCATCATCAGACAGTGCGTCTATGTTGTCCTGCCCGAAAATATCTGCAAGGCGGTTATAATTTGCGGACTGAATCAGCCCCATTGACTGCAGCAGTGCAATTAGCTGTTCTATTCTAAGACCATATTCCCTTGCCGTGCTGTCCAATTCCTCATATGCTGCAATCTGCTCCTGTGTGGCAGTATCCGGATTGAAATTTCCTATGTCTTCTACAGAAAACGAAACAATTCCGTCAGCCGTGCCGTCAATTTGGTCTAAAGCATTGCCGACTTTATCTTTCAGACCGCCGGTGTTTGGTTCAAAATCAACCGTAAAATTCCATTCGCTGACCGTCTGCTGCAGCTCGGGGTACATGCCTTTAAAGTATGCAATAACACTTTCATCGTCAAGTCCTTCGGTTGCCTGTGTCAGGATTTTGGCAAAATTATCTTTTGCCTTGGCAATATCCTCTGCGTTTCCGGATGTAAAGGCAGTCCGGTATTCTGCATATGCCTCATTTACGTCATGCCAGCTCTCTGCCAGTCCGTCATCTGAAAAAATCCTGTCATGGAGTATGTAGGCATCCCACATATCGCCATAGTCATCAAGGGATTTCTTGGCGCCGTTGGCTTCTTTGGTCAGAGATTTCAGGAAGTTTTTTGGTGCGTCATTACCGACAAGAGACTGAATATCAAGGATTTCGTCATAAAGCTCTTTTAAGTTGCCGCCTTTTATAAAAACACCGGCACTGGGGCTGTATTCCCATCCTGCATTCTCAAGTTTTTTGATTAAGTCATCATATTCACCGCTGAAGTAATCCGATGTAGACATATTCAGGTTCATGAAGGCA
>CAMWLB010000179.1 GCA_947174985.1 uncultured Lachnospiraceae bacterium
TGGCGTGTCCTTTACATTTTCCATACGATTCTCTCCTTTTTTCTTTTCTGCGTCAATCAAAGACCCGCTGCAAGCAACCGCTTTTTGCCAAAATCCCGAAATATTTTCCGAAAAGACAAAAAATCCCGTACACTACCATCGGTAATGCACGGGACGTAAATACGCGGTTCCACCCTGCTTGCCTGTGCTTATGCACAGACCTCTCATTTGTCCTTAACGCGGACTGCACGGACCTGATTAGGGTCGCTCAGAGGCGGTCTTCAGATAAACTCTGCATGGACGCTCACACCACCGGACATGCCGGACGCCCTTCTCTGCTGCTTCGTGTTATCTTACTCTTCTCATCATCGCTTTATTTTATCGCCGCTTGCACAGATACTTTTTATAGTTGGTATTTTAGCGCAATTTATGCGGTCTGTAAAGAGTTTTTTCATGGTTATTTTTAACTGTTCTGTCACAATTCGTTATTCTTAAACACCTTTTCCAGCAACAGTACCACATCGCCTTCCTTAAGCAGCGTGGAACCCTGCGGACATATATTTTTGTTCCCGCGCTTTACCATCACAACAAAAACCCTGCGGGAAATATCCAAATCCTTTATTCTGCTGCCAATCCAGCGATTGCCTGCCTCCAGACACACTTCCATGATACGGCACTCAAACCGTCCCCTGCTGACAGTACCAAGCAGCAGACTGTCTCCTTCCTCCAGTACCAGACTTTCATGGGGCGTGTACACGTCCTCCCCCCGAAGCATTACCGCAGTATAAAGTCCCTGCGGAAGTCCGATTTCTTTCAACGGCATCCCCGCAAAAGGATGTCCGCCGGCAATATTCAAGGTGATAAAATCCGCGTCATGCTGGGAATAACTTCCCACTTTGATTTTTGTATAATACTCCACAAAACCCGCGGAAATAATACCCGTTGGAATAGCGACCATACCCACTCCGAGAAAGGTGATAACAATCGTCATAATCCTGCCCCCTATGGTGACCGGATAGATGTCCCCATAGCCCACCGTAAAAAGCGTTGACATCGACCACCAGATGCCGGAAAAGGCATTGGAAAAATTCTCCGGCTGTGCATCGTGCTCCAGACCATACATACACAGGGAAGACGCCAGCATCAATACCAGAACCAGAAAAGTGGAGGACACCAGCGCGTTCCTCTTATCCCGCAGCACCGCCGTGATAACATTGAAAGCGTCATACCGTGCATTTATCTTGAACAGATGCATGATGCGCACCACCCGAAGCATACGAAAAACCACTGCGCCGTTTGGGATAAAAAAAGGGCAAAAGTAAGGAAGAATCGTGAGCAGCTCCACCACCCCGTAAAAGGATACGGCAAACCGAAACATCGCCGCCGGATACGACTTCTCAGGATAAAGGCAATCCGCCGTCCATATCCTAAGAACATACTCCACGAGGAAAATTACCATGGTAATAAACTCTACAATACGCAGCACTTTGGCATATGCCGCCGCCCCCTCAAAAGTCTGCAAAAAAGTTACGGCAATATTGATTAGAATGACAAGGACAATAAAAAGATCAAAGCACATGCTGGGGATATCCGTGCTGTTCCCAATCTGTATAATTGTAAAAAGACGCTTCTTTACCGACTTCGCTTTCCCTGTCATTATCTTGATTCCTTTATACACGCACAAACCCTTCCTTCCATAAACACGCATCAATTGCAAACCTGTCAATACACCAGTCCCGGCACACCGTCTACAAATCCGCGGTAACCGCGCGCCTGACTGCGGGGATAATACTGTTCACACAAATAAGTTTCCTGCCGCCCGTCAAAATCCTTCCCTTCCAGATACCGGAACCAGTCCTGCTTATTATTTACCTTGAGACAGTCCTCCTTGTGGCGGCAGTAGCAGGACATAGCTCCGTAGTCGTCATTGCCGTAAGGTGAATAGTCGGAATACTGACAGGTAAAGCAGCACTTTATATAATACTCATTTTTCATCTGAGTGCAGATATCCTTTAACGCATTCTCAAACCACAGGGTCTTACAGCGGCTTTCATAGCAAATCCCGTCCACGCGAAGCGAAAAACCCCACACAGACTCATCATCTCTGTACACCCGCACATCATCACACTGATAAATGCTTTGCGGCTTTGCTGCATCATGCTCCATATATTGATAGGCAAAGCAAATCACCCCTGAAACCAGCCCGCCATCGCTTTTCCTGCATACAGTGACCGGTATTTCCACCGCTAATGCATACCGCTGTAAATCATAGGAATATGGCATGTCGATGTGGAATCTCTCATTGTGCCCGCCCCATTTTAACAGGCTGAATTTTTCCTTTGCTTCTTCATACTGCTTTTCGTCCGCAAGCTGAAACGCGGAAATGCTTGCACCCTGAAATGTTATGCCGTCCAAAGTAAAAGAAAGCGGGTCTGCCGAATAGTTTTCTTCCGTATTTATAATGGTAATGTCTGTGTCATGCTTCGCATCTTTGTAGTGTGCTTTCCAGTATTGCATTTATCAGTCTTCCTTATAAATCCCTAAAAACGACGTAATCCTGCCAAAGGTATACTCGCCTTCAATCAATCCAAACTCAGGGTCGTAATACTTGCCGTCATACAGCAGGGTCCAGTGTGTGTAGCCTGCATCGGTGTGGACGGTAAGTATGGAAAAAGGATAGGCTTTAGGATTTTTCTTGGATATCCTGATATTCCTTTCCGCACGGGGAATCCCGTATTTATCCAGAATCTCCATAAGCTGCCCAATGCTGGTCGGTCCGTCCGTTCCCATGTCCTGAATGACCGTTTCTATCGTTTTGCCCGCAATCATGGCAATACATGCCTGTCCGCAGGTTGTAAAACTATTCTGTTTGATTAACTGCATATTTTCTCCGCCTTTCTTTCTGTATCTCGTTTGGGTAATTGCGAAACTATGAAAAATTAGTAAACGCTTCCGTTCTGGAAACACTGTCCACATGAATATGTACATCCATGCAGGTTCTGCCATTTTCTTCATAAACGTACTCAAAACATGACAGAACGCCATCCTTCGGCTTCTCCCGAAATCCGTTTGCCTGTAAATACTCCAAGATTTTCTTATAGGCATTTGGAATCCGTTCAAATGCTGCCACAAACGGGTCATATATCGTAATCACGGCATAGTCCGCTTCCACCTGATTGGCGTACTCTACTCCGTCGCAGTCCGTATCAAATCCATCCGGCAAAATATACGCAGCCACATATCCCTTGAGCCCAAACCGATTCTGCAGTTCAAGCGAAACAAAAGGAAAATCCCAGCCGATTCTTTTGGCATCGGGACTTACCGCGAGCAGACCGGACTGCCGTGCCCATTCTTCCATGTACCTGTTTACATCATCTTCAGGATTCGGCGTAACCATCACATATCTTGCCATACGAAAGCCCTTTACCGTTTTTATTGTAATAGGGGAGTAAATTTCATCGTCGTCAGTCAGGTCTTCCCGAACCAAAGCGTCCAGTTTGCAGGCGAACATATCGCTCAATGCAATAAGCTTATTTAATTCAGGGACAATTTCGTCCGATTCCCACTTTGATACTGTCTGACGGGAAACCGACATCTCTTCCGCAAGCCGCTCCTGTGTGATTTTCCTTTGCTTCCGTAAATACTGAATATTTTTTCCTATACTCATAGCGTCCTCCAATCCGCAGTTTCTTGTACTGACTGCTGTCATCAGCATTTGTCACTTATTCATTGTGACATCATACAGGAAAAAAATACACCAATCAATGAGAGCCTTTCATGTATGGATTGTCGCCTGACGGTTTACATTTTTATGATTCGCATCCACTTCATGCTGCGGCTTTATCCTTATTTTACTGGCTTCTCCCCTTTTATGCAACTCCGGCTTTTACTTTTTCCTTGTTTTTTCCTTTTTCACAGTTCATAATAAAACAAAACAACTTATCAAAGACAGAGGTGCTGTATGTTAGAAAAAATGGATGTTTTCTTTGAAAACAGATTAACCGGCTACGACGAGCATATGCTTACTACCATCGAAGGCGCGGACGAATTTTATACCTACACTGCCCGTTTTCTTCCCACAAAAGCAGGAAGCAAGGTTCTTGATTTGGGCTGTGGCACAGGGCTTGAGCTGGAAGCATATTTTCCATTCAATCCCCATGCGGGCATTACGGGAATCGACTTATCTGACGCCATGCTCCATGCACTGGCAGAGAAATTTCCCGACAAAGCCCTGACGTTGATTCACGGCTCCTTCTTTGATATTCCCTTTGAAGCCGAAAGCTATCACGCCGCTGTATCCGTCGAATCGCTGCACCATTTTACGGCAGAACAAAAGCTGGCATTATACCGAAAGCTGGCTGCCGCCCTGAAACCCGACGGATACTTTATTCTGACCGATTATTTTGCCGAATCCGAGGCGCATGAAAAAGAATATTTTGATACCTTGGAAAAGCTGAAGCGGGAGCAGCATATTACGGACGATGCGTTTTATCACTATGACACGCCTCTTACCGTGGAGCATGAAATCCAAATTTTGAAAGAAGCCGGATTTTGTGACGTCCGCATTTTGAAAAATTGGAACGCCTCCTACACGCTTCGCGCTGCGCGGCAGACTGAGACGCACGCACAGCGTTCCATCCGGCACTGTCTCGATATGCTTGCGCCTTTTCCCTCTTCTGCAGAGCACAAAAAAGAGCAAGAGCAGTTTTATCAGCTTATGGTTTCGATTTACCATGGCATGTACGAATCCCCTGAAGCATATCTGGTTTTTCCCGCCCCTTATGAAGCATATCTGCAAAAGCGGCAGAATACAAAAAAGGGAAAAGAAAAAGAACATGCCACTGACGCAAGGGAAAGTACGCTTCGAAATACGTTTCAGCAGGCAATACAGTTTTATGCCTCTTATTTTTACAATCTGGGACTTCACGGCAAGGGCATTGTCCTTCAGTCCGGCGCCCTTATTGTCTCAAAGGAAGATTATACCGGTGTGCTGAATCAGATGAACCGTATTCATGAATCCCATTATAATGCAGAAAGATATGATGTGCTGGGAAAACTCGGCATAGAACTGCATGAAAACGGCGATACGGTTGAAATCACGCATAAAACCTACCCGCACGCAATGGCAGGACTGCTGTATTTGTGTCAGGCACCCGACAGCAAATACAAATGGATGAATTTTCTGCGGCTCGATTATAAAAATGCATATTCGCCCATCCCGACAGTGGACGATATATGCCAGACGCTCCCACCCCAAAGCCGTGAAGTAGTGAAAAGGCTGGAAAATAGCTTGGGCAGCATGAAAATAAAAGCAAAAATCAAGCCTCTGCGGGGTATTGTTTCGGATTTTAAATGGAAGGTTGAATATTCTTACAAGGGAAAAAATATCTGTGGCTTTTATGCCGACAGTACCTATTTTATGCTGTGCATTTACTTTAACGACTTCCGCAATATCAATGCGTTTGCCAAGCTTCTGTATGAGGAAAACCGCAGCCTGTTTGAATGGTTTCAAAAGCAGTTTCCCGAAAGATTATGCCGCTGCCCAAGCAACCGCAGGGTCTGCTTCGGCAGCGAAACACGCCGTATCTGCGGCTTATCAAACCGTGCCGAAATCGTAAATCCCAATGCCGGCGACATGGAAAACGCTTTGTATGTTTTGAAAAAATACCGGAACATAGACTGTTCTTGAAATAGCAGCACCGTTCCGTCCATCAAAGAAAGGCATGAAAACTCGAAATAAGGGAGGCAGCAGCCTCCCTTAATATCGTGGAAAAATCATATTCCACTGTTTTTTATAAAATTTCTTCTTCTGCTAAACGATAGGTCACACTGACCCGTTTCCCTATGCTGTAGTAATAGACCAAAAGAAGGAAAATCGCTGCAAGCGCCAGCTTTCTGCGGAAATAACCGCCTTTCTTCGCCCAGCCAATCAGCTTCGCCACCATTTCATTCTTTTCTTCTTCCGTAATTCCATGGTTTTCATCACGGAAATAAGAAAGCAGATATGACAATCCGGCAACCATGGCTATCGTGGCATAAATCTCCACATGTGTGATATCTCCCGTATTCGGTTCGTTATCCCTTCCGGTTCTTCTGCCAGCGTTGACAGCCGCATCGTCATTATTTGCTGTACTGGTATTCTGGGCTGCATAAGAAGTATTGCCGTTTTCCATGCTGAGGTTATTTCCATTTGCAGTATTGGAACTGTCTCTATCGGCATTCCCCGTTCCGGTTCCACCGGCTTCATTTGCAGTTCCGGTTCCGCTACCGCTTCCGGTTCCTGTGTCTGCGCTTTCAAGCCCTGTTCCACTTCCGCTGCCTGTGCCTCCGATTCCTATTCCACTCCCTGCACTTCCGCTTCCCATTCCTGTTCCGCTGCCTGCACTTCCGCTTCCCGTTCCTGTTCCGCTGCTTGTATTTCCAGTTCCCGGTCCTGTTCCGCTGCCTG
>CAMWLB010000180.1 GCA_947174985.1 uncultured Lachnospiraceae bacterium
GAGTTATCAGGAGATTGCGGACAAGATGCAGAAAAGCGTGCTGCAGGTGAAGAGCGCGATACACCGTGCCAGAAAAACACTGCGGAAAAGGAGGGATAGCAGATGAGCGGCAGAGAAGAGGAATTTATGGCGGGCGTCTGGAAAAAGGCGAGGAAAAGGAGCAGGCGGTTCGGGCGGCCAAGGTGCTGTTGTCAGAAACAGCGAAGCCGGATTTTGCGGGTTTTATGATAGACACATTTGTGAACATCGGCGTAAAGCAGTTATATGCGGGTATGGCGGATGTTATCAGTATTGCGTTTGTGATAACCGTGCTGTCTGTGTATCTGCTGGTGCAGGTTATGCTGGACAAGGGAGAAAGCATTTATGCGGCGGCATTTTGCAGCGCGCCTCTTTTGTATGCAGGTATCTTTGTGCTCTCGTGGATAAAGGAGCGGGGAAGTGGCAGCTATGAACTGCAAATGTCCTGTAAGTACACTTTTTTCCATGTGCTTGCCGCGCGGATGCTGGGAGAATGTTTCCTGGGATTTGTTTTTAATGGTATGTACGCGTTTGCGCTGGCGCTGCGGTATCGGGCGGACGGCATACGGTTGTTTGCGGTTTCCTTCAGCTCCCTCATGCTGTTTTCCCTGCTGTTTGCCGCAGGGTTGTTGTGGGGCAGGGGAATCAGGAGTGCGCTATGCTGCTGTGGCGGCTGGTTTCTGATAAATTTCCTTTTCCTGTTCTTTGCACCGGCTGTTTACGGGAGGCTGTTACAGGAGCTTCCGGTGCTTTTGTTTATCGGCGTGGGCGTATGCGGCATGTGCCTGCATATCAGGCAGCTTATGTCTATTACTGCCCCGTCCTTCAGAAAGGAGTATACAAATGCTGCAAATACAAGATGTTACTAAAAATTATCAAAATTTTGTTGCGCTTGAGCACATCAATCTGGAATTTGAAAACGGTATCTATGGGCTGCTTGCGCCGAACGGCGCGGGAAAAACCACGCTGCTGAAGCTGATAACGACCCTGCTGTTTCCGACAGAGGGAAAAATTCTTTACGACGGGGTGGAAATCCGCAAACTGGACGCCCTCTATCGGGAAAAACTGGGCTTTCTGCCGCAGGACTTTGGCTATTACCGGGAATATACGCCGGAAAAATATCTGCATTATATCGGGGTGCTAAAAGGCATGGAGCGAAGAGAACTGCAGGACAAAATCGGACAGATGCTGGAGTTGGTTGGTCTTTCGGAGCATAAGAACAAAAAGATGAAGAAATTTTCCGGAGGCATGATACAGCGTGTGGGGATAGCGCAGGCGCTGTTAAACGACCCGCAGATATTGGTGCTGGATGAACCTACGGCGGGTCTTGACCCGGGGGAACGTATGCGTTTCCGCAAAATACTGACCTCTCTGTCAAAGGATAAGACCGTGCTGGTTTCCACGCATATTGTCTCTGATGTGGAATTTATTGCCAACCATATTGTGATGTTGAAGGACAAAAAAGTGCACTGTAACGACACGGTGGAAAATATCTGCAAAAAGCTGGAAGGAAGTATATTCGAGACAGTGGTGGAGGAAGAAGAGCTTTCCGGCTGGGAAGAGCGGTATCAGGTGGTTTCCAGACGCAGGGAAGGAAGGGACATCGTGATTCGCTTTATCAGCCGAAATGGCAGGCAGGGATGGCAGCCGGTAAAGCCGGGGCTGGAGGATGTGTTTTTGTTTCTCTATGGAAAAGAATAGGAGGATGGAAACATGGATTGCAGGAGGCAAGAGGTAAAGAGGATTTTGACAGGGCGTCTTTTTTGGATTTTATTTACAGGCGCTTTGGTTGTTAATTTTTGGTTTATCATAAATTACAGGGGAAATGTGCCGATGGTGGCTGCTGCTACCGTACTTGGGGAAAATGGTGTCCATCATGTGACAGTGGAAAACCAGGAAGAAATCATTGCGGCGTTTGCGGGAAGAGAGCCCGGCAATGCACAAATAAGTGTGCGCAGTGCAGTGGAGGCGGTTCCCCATATAGCAGAATACCTTGAGGCGGCGGATTTTGCGGAAATTTTCATAGAGGATTTAAGACTGACGGGAAAGGCGGCAGACATGGTCAGAAATGCTTGTGCGCCGTTGGAAAAACTGCTTTTGCGAGACAGAAAAAACGATACGGCCGTCTCCCTGTTTGTTCCTTGTACGGCGGGCTTTTTTGATTTGTTTTCCTACTTTCTGCCGATAGCCTGTACGGTGGAGGCTTCTCTTGCGGCTGTTCTGCTTATGCTGCGCTGCGTCAATGCGCCTTACGATAACCGATCCAAGGAGCTTGTCTATACGACAAAAACAGGAAGAAGGCTGAACCGGCTGCAGACGGAAAGTGCGCTTTTTACCATACTATTGTTTGCTGTGGCGCTCTGGGGCAGCACCATTCTGCTTGCGGAAGGTGTGTTCCGGATGGGAGAGCTCTGGCAGGTGAAGGTGGGCAGCATGATGATGTTACATTTCTTTTATCCCATTATCTGCCGTTTTTCCATAAGCCTCAGCACATATATGCTGCTGCAGGCAGCGTTGTCCGTGTGTATGGCGCTGCTTTTTGGGATTGCGGCGGCGTTCTTTGTGACAAGGACGCACCGGACAGTGACGGCATTTTTTATAATTAGTTTTTGCTGCGCGCTGGCGGCGGCTGCTGCAGAGATTGCGCCAAGGGATTCCCTGTTGTTTTTTATACTGCGCTTTCAGCCTGTGGAGTTTGTAAAAAAGGCGGGGCGGTGGTTTGCAAGCGGAGCGGGTTTTTTATCCGTCAGATACTATGAGGCGGTTTTTGGCCTGTTCTGGGGCGCGCTTTTGCTGCTGCTCCTTATCAGACAGTACAAAAAATTTAGGTTGGAGGATATTTGAACATGTTGGAGCTTAAAAAGATAATAACAGTAAAAAAGCTTTTTCTGCTTTTGGGATTTTTTCTGTTGTATTTTCTGCCCGTCTTGAAGCCGTATGTAATGTTATATGCGGGAAGCTGGCAGATGGAGGCTGACTTGGCCGAAAAAATTGTATCACAGTACGGAACGGCGCTTTTACCGGAAGAATTTGAGCAGCTTAAAGGGCAGAGGCCTATATACGAAGCGGGGAAGACGGATATTTTTATCGAACAGAATCCGGAGTATGCAGCGTTCAATGTGCACTCCTTAAAAGAACTTCTGAAATTGATAGAGAGAAGAGAATTGTCGTTGGAGGAAGAGAACCGCCTGTGGTTTAAGCTGTATGAAGGGGTTTCGTCGGAGGTTGTTGGGGAGGATATGGAGAGACTGATACTATTCGATATATGGGATTATTATATCGAGTCCTATGAACAGGCGGAGCAGGGAGGAAGACAATATGAGAATCTGACGCCGCAGGCGGAGAGAAGGGTAGAGGAGCGGAACAAGAAGGAAGTATACAGTCCGATTCCCTCGAATGTGACAGAGTATAATTTTGAACTGCTGCGCCGTTTTGCTGTTTTTATGATGCTCAGCACCACCTTTTTTGTGATGCCGTACATGGTGTCCGAGAACCGGAGCCGTATGCCGGCGTTACAGTACAGTTTTCGAAAAGGCAGATCCTATTATAAAAACAGGATGGCGGCAGTCGTCATTACGGTTCTGTGCATTGCGGCAGTGGAATGTGCTCTGTATCTATATTGTGCCGGAATAGACAGGGTGTTTGCATTCTGGAACTGTGCGCTTTCAGGTTTTGCCAGCGGCTTTATCGGGTGGCTTCCATGGACGCTGGGCAGCTATACGGTCTGCGTTCTGCTGTTGGCGGTATTGGCTTCTGTGGGACTTTCGCTGATTGTGTTTGTGATTACAAATTATTTGTCCAGTCATGTAAGCGCCATTGCATGGCAGATTCCGGTTGCTGTTTTTAGCTGTGTGTACGGCGGCTTGGGCTGCTTTAAGTTAGGTGAAATCGACAAACCCATGCTCGTTGCACCGGCGGTTGGAATAGGCGTATTTGCAGTGGGGATTCTATTGGCGTTTGTGCAGGGACGAAGAGAAAAGAAAAAGGATGCAGTCTAGTTTTGGATTGAAAAGAGGCTATTTCTGTGGTAAAGTTTTTGGTAGCTGAGGCGGCAGAAGCAGGCGGCCAAAGACAAGAGATGTAAAGGAGTGGGGACCATGAACAAGAAGGAAATAGCGGAAATCAAGAAACAGTTTACACAGGAGAAGTGCACGATTACCCGTATCTGCGGCTGCTATGTGGATGGGGAAAAAAATAAAAAGACGGAGTTAAAGGAGGCGTTTCTCTCCCTGCCGGAGGAGGAGATTTTTAAGTATTTCAATATATTCCGCAAGGCGCTCTCGGGAAGCATAGGCAGAAATCTGCTCAATATGGAATTTCCGTTAGAAGCGGAGGAACAGGGCGGCGCGCAGGAATTTCTGCTGCGGCTGAAAAACACGGCGTTAAAGGACGACGCCCTGCTGGAAGAATTTTATGACAAGGTAATTGAGAATTATTATTCTGTGGAGAATTACCTGATTTTACTGATACATGCAGTATACGACGTGCCCGGGAAGGCAGCGGATGGGGAGGAAATGTTCGACGCATCCGACGAGGTCTACGAGTACATATTATGCTGTATCTGCCCGGTTACATTGAGCAAGCCCGGGCTTGCCTATGATGAGGAGAATAATACCTTCAGAAACCGCACTTTGGACAGGGTGGTGGATATGCCGGATATCGGTTTTCTGTTCCCTGCCTTCAATGACAGGGGAACAGATATCCACAGCCTTCTGTACTATGCGGCTAAGCCGGAGGAGCTGCGCTTTGATTTTGTAGAGCCGGTGCTCGGCTGTGAGCCGCCCATGTCGGCAGGCGGGCAGAAGGAGACCTTCCAGACGCTTGTGGAGGAGACGCTGGGCGAAGAGTGTGAGTATGAGGTGGTAAAGAATATCCACGAAAAATTAAACGAGATGATAGAGGAGAAAAAGGATGAGCCGGAGCCTGTGGTGCTGGATAAGGCTGAGGTGAAGAGGCTTCTGGAATACAGCGGCGTGGAGGAAGAGCGGCTCTCGGATTTTGACGAGCGTTACGACGCGGCAGCAGGCGAGAGGGCGCAGCTTGTTGCCTCCAATCTGGCAAACACAAGACAGTTTGAAATCAAGACGCCGGACGTGATTGTAAAGGTAAACCCTGAGAGGACGGATTTGGTACAGACAAGGATTATCGACGGCAGGCAGTGCCTTGTCATCGAACTGAACAATGAAGTTGAAGTAAACGGAATTTCCGTGCGTATGGCGGGGAATGGAGAGACAGAGGAGTAAGCGGGAAAGACGAAAAAGATTGGCCGTGCTGCTGAGCTGGTATAAGGGGAGATAATATATGAGGGCAAGAATCTATGACCGCAAAGAAAAGGCGTATTATATATCTGAGGTATACGGCATTTTAAATTGCGGACTTGACAAATACCTTGTGGAAAAAAGGGAGGATGAGCAGACACTTGTATTAGTGGACTACACGGATTTTTCCACCGAGCCGCCGTATCCCGTATATGTGGAAAAAATCGATGCAAATCCGCTGCCGTTTCCATGGGTAAACAAGGAAAAGGAGGAGATGGAGCATATCAATACCGCCGTCGGCGTGTCCGGTAAATACCATTATTTCAGGGGTTATGCATTTATCTGGGAGGAAAAAGAAGCATTGGCAGAGTTGATTGCCAAAGGCTGTATTGCAAAGGAAAGGCTGTGCTCTCACAAGATTGTAACCAAATTATCCGACTGGAATTATGTGGAGAAGCAGCAGGATATCGATAATCTGATGGAACAATTCTGCGGCTTTCATGACTCGGTGCTAAAGGAGTTTACTTACATAACGGGGGACTATGTGGCAGAAGACCAAAACATGCATCTGAGCGAAGCAGTGGCGAAACAAATCAGGCTTGTCTTTGAAAGCCAGTGGGCAAGAGGAATTGAGATGATTTTACTTGCACCGCGATTTATACAGCTTGTACCCCCTACTGAAAATTACCTTGCGGATTTGTATGATGCTTCTGTTTTTATTAAGGACTGCATGGTTTATTTTTATGACTCCTATATGGAGGCCATGCCCTCAACGTACCAGTACAGTTATTTTGCGGCGATGGGCATGAGGTGGAGATTTGTGTAAAGTTTGAATGGAACATTGAAAAGTGTACGCTATAACGGAAAATAGGGGTTGCAAAAAAGAATTTATCTGTGTATAATAGCGATAAGAGGAAAACCATATCCTGTTTGTGCCATGAAAGGAGACTATGGCACAAAAGGCACGAATGAAGAAGCTGTGCCGAAAGAGCTTGTCAGTTTTTTACGGTATGTTACAGATTCCACGGATGCCTATGTAGAGCGGACAAAGGAATGGAAGCTTGGGAAAATCCACGAACGGATAAAAATGCTGAAGCAGAGCAGGGAACTGGAGGAAAGGTACATGCAGTTTGGAGAGTTGCTGAA
>CAMWLB010000181.1 GCA_947174985.1 uncultured Lachnospiraceae bacterium
CCGTTACAGGCAAGGGCGCAGACAATATCAGGCCTTCGCTTCTGAGCCTTAACCCCTCGGTTGATGAAAGGTAATGTGATTTGTGCTTTATGTAAGCGCCGAAAATAAAAACACTGCCACCCCCAATATGACAAGAACAATTCCCGTCACCCTGTTTAATGTTTTTGGTTCTGCCTTATTTGCAAACACGGCCGCAATCCTCGCCCACAAAAGGGTAAATGCCACACATGAAATGCAGACAATCAGGTCAGGAGCGCCGCCTATCGCAAAATGGGAAAGCGCTCCCGTAAGCGCAGTAAATGTCATAATAAACACACTGGTACCCACGGCGGTTTTCAATTCATACCCAAGAACAGATGTCAGTATCAAAAGCATCATCATGCCTCCGCCTGCCCCAATGAATCCACATATAAAGCCAATCAGGACGCCGCATATAATAGATTGGACCGCCCTTTTCTTTGCAGAAATGCCCTGCATGGATTCCTTCGTTGTCATAACCGGTTTCACAATAAACTTTATACCAAGCAAGAATGTCATGAACACAGAAAAGTTGCCCATTGCGGCAGAAGGAACCAGGCTGGAAATATAGCTTCCCACCACAGTAAATACCAAAACGCTTGCCATCATAATCAGGCCGTTTTTGATATCAAGATTTTTATTTTTGCCATAGGTATAGGCTGATACAGCACTTGCAAGCACATCGGAAGAAAGGGCAATTCCTACAGCCATATAAGGATCAATACCCAGAAAAGTAATTAGCATTGGACTGATGACGGCAGCCGCACTCATTCCAGCAAATCCCGTACCTAATCCGGCTCCCATGCCTGCAAAGAAGGTCACAACAATTGTTATCAGCAATTTCACGTCAATCACCTCCCTCTATGATTTCATCCAGTTTTTTACCAATCAGCTCTACCATTTCAAAAAAGGCTTCTTTTGCTTCTTCGCTCGCATCTTCAAATAACTGCCCAAAAAAAGAGGCCTGCAGAGTTTTCCCTCTCTTGATAATCGGCTGTGCCTTATCCGTACAAATCAGCTTCGTCTTTCTTCTGTCTCCTTCAACAGCTTTGCGTTCCAGATAACCCTCCTGCACCAATTTATCAACATTAACGGATACCAGATTCGCCTTGATTTTTCTGACCTCAACGATGTCACTTGCCGTTTTATATTTGGGATTATTGGCAAGAAACATTAAAATATCAAATGCTGTCTGTGGCAGCCTGAGTTCCTGACATAGCGGTTTGCATTTTGTATTGTATGCCATAGACATTTTTAGTGCAAAATCCATACTTGCATGCATTATGGCCTCCTTTATTTTATTCAAATTTAGATATTTCAAATTTGAATAAAATATTAGCAGATTTCTAACCAAATGTCAAGCTTAACAGGCGGCACAACGGTATTTCAGCGGTTTAATCTTTTCAATCACTTTCCAAATGCCATTGCACAATCCTTCAACCTGTCAATGACAGAAATCTGCTGGGGACAGGCTTTTTCACACTGCCCACAGGCAATACAGTCGGATGCTGCTCCTCCGCATGCAATGGCATCTGCATATCCGGCTTTTCCTTCTTCCAATCGTCCCCACACTAATTGCTTATTCCGTGCCTCAAAAATCTCCGGAATCGGGATTTGCTTCGGACATCCGGCGGTACAATAATGACAGCCCGTGCAGGGGATAGACTTTATCCCATTGATTACTTCCTGTGCTTCCCGAATAGCCGTCTGCTCTTCAATATCCAATGGCCTAAACTGCTTCATGTAGGATAGATTATCTTCCATCTGTGCCACGTTAGACATACCTGACAACACCGTGATGATTCCCTCCAGAGAAGCCACATAACGAATTGCCCAAGATGCAAAAGATGCGTTCGGACTGGCTTTTCGGAAAATATCCTGAACCGCCTTCGGCGGATTTGCCAGCGCACCACCCTTGACCGGCTCCATAACTATAATAGATTTTCCGTGCTTTCTTGCAACCTCATAGTTTGCCCTTGCGGTCACGTCCGGGTTTTCCCAGTCTGCATAGTTAAGCTGAAGCTGCACGAATTCCGCATCGGGATGTTTTGTCAGGATTTCATCCAAAATGTCGGGGCCGGCATGGAAGGAAAAACCCCAGTGCTTAATCAGCCCTTTTTCCTTCTGTTCCTTCACGAAATCCCAGATATGATATTCATCATACTTCTTATAGTTCCCTGCCTGCAGGGCATGAAGCAGGTAATAGTCAAAATACCCTGCCCCTGTACGCTCCAGACTGGTATAAAATTGTTGCTTTGCCGTTTTTTCATTATGTGCACCCATCCAGGCGCAAAGCTTTGTTGCCAGTGTAAAACTTTCCCGGGGATACCTGTCTACCAGCGCCGCCTTTGCAGCACGTTCCGAATCTCCATTGTCATACACATAAGCCGTATCAAAATAATTTAGTCCGGCCTCCATAAACAGATCCACCATTTTCTTAGTCTGCTCTATGTCTATTTTCCCCATGCCTTCCTTTGGCAGTCTCATCAGACCAAATCCCAGTTTCGGTGTTGATTCTCCAAAATATTTTTCCATTCCAATTCCTCCTCTTTATTTTAACAGCTTCTCAATCTGTCTCCTGTCCATGCCCGTCATCATAACGGGCGTCAAAATCATACCCTTCCCGTCTGTAATTTGCAAAATGCGGAAACCACTCCACAGAGATATATCCCGTCTTCTTGTGAAAAAATTTTCCATAGATACATTGTGGCGATATCGTCTCTCCAAAGCCAGGGGCCCAGTCCAAGAATATCATCTCTTTCTCTGCTGTTCCTGTCATTGCCAGCCCGCCTCCTGCCCTGCCTTTTCTCCATTTCTCCTATTCTGGTTCCGCATCTGTCCTTCCAGGCGTTATTCGCTATACTGGCATTGACATCCTATTTTTTTACCGCAGAACCGCCAAACACGCCAGAAATTTCTATATGATTCAGTTTTTCATCAATCTCCTCCACTTCCTGCGCTGTCAGCTCGATTTCAGCCGCCCCTGCATTTTCCCGGACACGTTCTGCCTTTCTGGAACCGGGGATCGGCACGATATAAGGTTTCTTATTGATCATCCATGCAAGGGAAATCTGTGCCGGTGTCGCCTGCTTTTTTGTCGACAGGGAACGGATATATTCCATTAACTCCTGATTGGCATCCATCGCTTCATCCTTATACTGGGGCATAAAGTTACGATAATCCCCTTCCGCAAATTTACTGCCTTTTCCAAATGCATCGGAAAGAATGCCATTTGCCAAGGGGCTGAACGCCACATACCCTACCTGAAGTTCCTCCAATACCGGAAACAGCGACTCATACCAGCGTGCCATCATGGAATAGCGGTTCTGGATACAGGTAACAGGGCACACCGCATGCGCTTTCCTCAGATATGTCTCATCCGTTTCCGAAATACCCCAGTGCAGGATTTTTCCCTCCTTCATCAGCTCCGTCATAACCCCTGCCACTTCCTCCGCAGGAACCTTCGGATCAATCCGATGCTGATAATACAAGTCAATGTAATCGGTCTGCAGACGCTTTAAGCTGCCCTCCACCGCCCTGCGGATGGTTTCCGGACGTGAATCCGTTACCAGCCCCTGTGGACTATGATGTACGCCAAATTTGCTGGCAATTACGACATTTTTACGATAGGGCTTCAGCGCCTCCCCTACCAAGTCCTCATTATAGGCAATCGAACCGTTCTCCCGGTTTCCCGTATAGCATTCTGCCGTGTCAAAATAAAGATATCCCATATCCACTGCCTGCTCAATTACTTTTGCCGCCTCTTTTTCATCCATTGCCGGGCCATAGGCATGGGTGAAGCCCATACAGCCAAGGCTTACTGCTGACACTTCCAAATCTTTTCCTAAAACTCTTTTTTTCATTTCAGCTCCTCCTTGAATATGTTGACGCTACCGCCTCTGTCATATACCACTTTCCATTTCTTTTGACTGCCTTCATGGATAACTGCAGGTTCCACACATGCTTGCCGCCGCCAAACACCGCCGCATTTACCTTGCTTTGTCCTACAAGCTTAGCCTGTTCTCCACCCACTGCAATCTCCATATGCTCCGTCTTTTCGGAATAATAATTTAACGTACCGTCTGCAATATAGTCCATATACTGGCTTTTTGTCTGCCGCATCCCTGTCATATGGACCAATACAAAAGATTCATCCAAGGATTCACCCAACAGTTCCATATCTTTTTCAATCATCCCTCGATACATTGTGTGGTAACACTGTGTAAGCAGTTCTTTATCGTCCAAAGTTCACCCTACCTTTCTACAGCCCCTAACAAAATTCCCTACGCATGCATTTCATTCATGCAAATTATAAAAAGTTTTCTTTCTTTTTGAAAACCCGACAATCCCTTTTGCCATACAATGGCCGATGCATACAAACAGAGCCATGACTGCCAGATAATCCTTAAAAAATGAGGGCAGGGGTTCTCCAAAATCGTAGAATACAAACTGAGTTCTTAAAAACATATACTCTGTAAATCCCCTTACAAAAAAGGCATACGCCCCATAGGCTGCAACAAAAACCGCCGCTATGCGCAGCAGCCACGTTCTCCACAATAAACCTTCCGTAATATGCATAACTCTCCGGCCCATTCCGAGAACCATATTCCAGTGGAGTCCAAGATGCAGGCACATCAACACAAATCCCCAATAAGAGGCAAGCAAATGTATGAGCCTCGCAGAAGCAGCTCCTGACCGAAAATGGATAAACTGAAAAGTGTGCTTCGCCATCATGATCCCACTAACCGGCAGTGTAACCATAATTATGATTAACAACAGATTGATTCCTGTACTCAATATCCGTATGGGCGGATAAGGCCCTCTTACAAGATTCTTATACCAGCGCCAGTTGAAGGCATGATGTATAATAAATAAAAGGAACATTACTATGCCCAGCCACTCATGAACAGCTTCCCCAACCAACGAATAAGCCATCAGTACAGGAAGCAGCATTGTCATGGCAATGTCTGTTACCACTCTGATATTTCTTTTAGCTGACATAGGTTTTCCTCCTCTTTTATTCCAGAATTCCGGAGTTATTGATCCATTCTTCTACTTCTGTTTGTGCACTTCCTGCGTCAGACCCCCTCACGGAAAGCCCATCCAAAAGCTGTGCCTCCGGACAAATGGATGCAATATCACTTTCACTCCGTCCCATTTTACTCCCTTCATGGGTACAAAGGGGCAGTATGGTTTTCCCTGAAAAATCATACTCCTCTAAGAAAGTAACTACCGGCTGCGGAAGCGTTCCCCACCAGTTCGGGTAAATTAGGACGATTGTATCATACACATCCATATTTTCCACATGGGACGAAAGCCCCGGACGCGCGTCATCATTCTGCTCTGTTTTTGCCTGATCGGTTGTTCCGCGGTATTCTGCAGGATACTTCTCCACAGTTTCAATAAAGAACAGATCCCCGCCTGTCGTCTCCTGAGCCATTTCTGCGAGCAATTGTGCATTACCGGAAACATTACTTCCATCCATATTTACACTGGCAGAGGTAACTGCATCAATGTCTTCGTCAAAATCCATATTTCCCACCCGTGAAAAATAAGCAATCAATATATTGGATGTTCCCACACCATCTGCAGTATTTTCAGGGGCTTCTGCTTCAGTTCCTGTCTCCCGTTCCGCCACCACCGGCTCACCGGCAGAATCCACAGTACTATCCCCCGCAGAATGATCTTCTATCTGCCCTATAGTATCCTGCCCACCTTCTGACTGTCCGCTGCTGTTTCCACACGCTGTCGCCCCAATCAGCAAAATAAGGGAAAGCATAACAGTGAAAATTCTTTTTGTGGAATTCTTTCTTTCCATTTACATACACATCCTCTCTTCACCTATCCTATTCTCCCGCCGCCTTCCCTGCCTGCGCAGATAAGGCACTGCTGTTTTGATAAGCTGAATGAAATTATGCCTCCGGCTTTAAGGGACCGTAAAAATAAGATGCCGTTGCGCCCCCATCGATCAGGAAGTCCGCTCCTGTAATAAACGCCCCTTTATCGCTCATCAAAAGTTCGGCCACGTTTGCTACTTCATCCGCCGTTCCCGGTCTCCCGGCAGGGCATTTGGCAAACATATTTTTATAGAAATCACCGCGGGGACCGTTGAATTCGTCAATGGCAAGGGGTGTAACAATAATTCCGGGAGAGATGGAATTGATGCGCGCACCTCTTTCGCCCCATTTGACAGATTCTGCCATAACACGCTTTTCATTGCAGCGTTTTGCCATCTGATATGCATGCAGGGTATCTTTAATATTTTCAGGCTTTAAAATCTCCAGATCCAGCAGTTCCTCTGTCGGCGTGCAGGCAAGCTGCTCATCTGCTTTGGCAGAAAGCGCAGGCATCCGATGCCCGGACTGGCTTGAAATCGTCA
>CAMWLB010000182.1 GCA_947174985.1 uncultured Lachnospiraceae bacterium
ATGCGCCCAAAGTATTTCTGGAAGAGCTGTCCGCACAGGGATTTAAGGTGGTTACCATCAATGACCCGGGCGTAAAGCAGGAGGCTGGCTATGAAGTATATGAAGAGGGCGTGGCAAACGGTTATTTTGCCAAAACGCCGGAGGGCGAGGTTTATATCAATGCAGTATGGCCGGGCGATGCGGCGTTCCCCGATTTCGGCAATCCTGCCGTCAGGAAATGGTGGGGCGAAAAGCAGCAGTTTCTGCTGGATATGGGCGTGCGCGGCATATGGAACGATATGAACGAGCCGGCAAGCTTTAAGGGACCGCTGCCGGACGATGTGGTATTTTCCGACGAGGATAGAAAAATAACCCATGCGGAGATGCACAATATATACGGACATCAGATGGCAAGGGCGGCGTTTGGCGGATTGAAGGCGCTTGACGGGCGCAGACCTTTTGTGATTACAAGAGCCTGCTATGCCGGAAGCCAGAAATATGCGACGGCGTGGACGGGGGACAACAACAGTCTCTGGGCGCATGTGCAGATGGTGATTCCCCAGCTCTGCAATCTGGGGCTGTCGGGTATGCCTTTTGTGGGAACGGATGTGGGCGGCTTTGGCGCAGACGTGACGCCGGAGCTTCTGGCGAGATGGGTGCAGGTGGGCTGCTTTTCCCCTCTGTTCCGCAATCATTCCGCTCTGGGCACGAGGCAGCAGGAACCGTGGCAGTTTGGCAGGGAAATTATGGATATTTACAGAAAGTATGTGAAGCTGCGTTACCAGTGGATTCCGTATTTCTATGATTTATTTTTTGAGGGGGAAAAGACGGGCATGCCCATTATGCGTCCGCTGGTGCTCCATTATGAGAAGGACGAAACGGCAAAGGTATGCAACGACGAATTTATGCTTGGCGACAGCATTCTGGCAGCACCGGTGGTATATCAAGGCGTGACGAAGCGTGCGGTCTATTTACCTGAGGGAACTTGGTATGACTACTGGACAGGAGAAAAGATTAACGGCCCGGCGTGGTTTTTGCGGGATGCGCCGTTGGACACCTGCCCCATTTATGTGAAGGCAGGAACGATTCTGCCGATGATGGAGGAGCAGTCCTATGTGGGCGAGAAGCCGTTTAACACGCTGACCGTTATGGTATGGCAGGGTGAGGGCGAGTACGACCATTACCTTGACAACGGAGCGGATTTTATGTATCGTGAAGGTGCATACAACCAATACCACTTTACAATAGGGGAGGACGGCAATGTAACCTGCAGGCTGGTACATGCGGGATACGACAAGCCGTACAAAAAGATACTGGTAAAACGGTTTGGAAAAGGAGAGGCGGAAGAAATAGACATTCTGTAGGGGATTGAAACCGGCAGCATAAAGAGTCTGCCGCGATATGCAGTACAAAAGGGAATGAGGTTAATGAATATGAATAGGGATAAAATCAGTGAAAAAATGCGCAGTCTGCGAAAGGAGAAAAAACTGACCCAAAAGGAACTGGCAGCGAAGCTGTACGTGACGCCATCCACAGTATCAAAGTGGGAGAACGGCGTGGCGGTGCCGGATATCTATGCCGTAACCAGTATGGCGGATGTCTTTGGCGTGCCGGTGACGGAATTGTTGGAATAGCGTGCTGCGAATGCGGCGGCGAATATCATGAGTCTGCCTGAAAATTCCGTACAACAAATTATTGTACCATATGTGGCAGTAAAACAGAAGAGAAAGTTCGGATTTGGAACTGGAAAATTCTTCACTTTACTTAAGATGACACCCCTCCTACAATGAAAAGTAGCGAGGGGTGATTCCATTGGGAAGGTAAGCTGTAACTGTAAATGTAGAATCCTCAAAGGGGATATGCGGGTATTTGCTGCGGGAGATTGTGAAATACCAAAAAGAGACTGCGGCAGGAAAGGAAATTAGGTAAGGGCAATGAAAAGAATAAAGAAAATAATGGTGGTATTAGCAGCGTTGATGATTTTGGCAGGAAATGTGGGAATGACGGCGTCGGCAGCAGCAGTAGCCCCCGACAAATGTGAGCATCCGGATAATCGTATTTTTGACTTTAAAGATACATATTCTACTACATCAACACATCCTGTGTGGGTTGCAAACAAACCGAATGGCGAACCTATTCTGGCAACATGTACTATATCCGTCAAGTGGCGGAGGCATAGAATAATATGCTCTGTTTGCGCGCAGGAATTCGAAAACTGGTCAGAAAAAATTTCAGAAACCCATTCCATGACCCATTAATCCATTAGTCAGGCGGGGCGGTTATAAACCGCCCCTAAAGAGATTGTATGGTTGAAATCTTATAACATGTGCAACTGACAGGGAAAGGAAGTAATCATGAAAAGAAAAAAATGGTTCTGCCTGCTTTTAGCAGTCATTTTATTACTTACAGGCTGTGGCGGCAGGGAAAATGGAAGTGATAATACGGGCGGTTCGGAAAACAGCGCACAAGGAGGAAATGCCTCAGGCAGCCCTGCCATCAACGGCATAGAGTCGGAAGGGATTTATGACATAGAGCTGACAAAAGAAGCCATAGCGCCCCCCTTGCAGGAGGGAGAGATTTTTCTTGGGGCACAGTATTTTAACGGGGAGAGGATTTGGCTTATCGGGAATAATGGCGGACAGGTTTTCTGCTATTACGAAGAGCAAAATGAGAGGGAACTGCTGCTGGAAAATGTATATGCGGGCTGCCGGGCCGGATATACATGGTACAGGGACGAGGAATATTTCTATGTATACAGCTACAACGCGCTGGTTGTGCTGCGGTCAGACGGGGAGGAAGCGTATACGCTGCGTCCGGAAGGAATGATTGATGGTATCAGCATGTCCAGAGAGGGAGATATTGTTCTTGTTGAATATGGCGCGGAGGGCCGGGTGCTGAAAATTCTGAACAAGGAAAGCGGGACGTTTTCAGACAAATATACGCTGTTAAGCTGTTTCGGCATAGCGGAGGGGGCGGAGAAAGGTATTTTGCTCATAGACCAAAGCGGCGTGTATGATTTGGATATGGAAAGTGGGGAAAAGACATGGTATGTGAAATGGAATGGCACTTCCTATAGCCCCAACATGGTTGACGTAATGACATTCGCAATCAGGATGACAGAAGACGGTAAACTGGAACGTTTGGTGCGCGACGGAGAGAATTTTTATGTAGAGGGTTTAAAGAAAGTAAGTCTTGAGGAAATAGGGAAAACACCGCTGATTTTCAGGGTAGCGTATGCCAATGTGGGATTAAAACTGCTGGTGACAAAGTTTAATCAAGAAAATCAGGAGTACCATGTGTTTCTGCAGGACGGAGAGTTGGGAACCGGATGGGATTTTCAGGAACGCAATGACCTGGAAATTGCGACGGGAAAGGGTCCGGATTTGATTGGAGAAAATGCAGTGTCAGGCATATATGAACTTGCGGAAAAAGGCGCTTTGGAGAATCTGGAGCCCTATTTTGCGCAGGAGGAAATGAGCAGGGATGCCTATGCTTCGGCAGCATTCCAAAGCCTTGGCAGGGAGGACGGTATCTATGGCATATGCTATGAAATGCAGGTGGTTACCCTGTATATAAGGGAGGAATTGGCAGGAAACAACATAGAAACTCTTTTAGATAACATGGAAAATTGTGACGGGCAGGCAATTTTTAACTCCCGTTATAATTACACTCCAAATAAACTTTTGGGCTACTTTTTCCAGATGTCCGATGATTTTTACGGCATGGTGGATTGGGAAGAAAAGACTTGCGATTTCAGAGGGGAACTGTGGGAGAAGATACTGCGTGTTGTGAAGCAGTATGGTGTGACGGACAGAAACCGGCAATGGGATGAGATTGCTATGCCGGTATTTGGCGGGCAGGTTAGCTCTTTTGCAATGAATGATGCGGAAGCCATGCGGGAAGGCATGGTATTAGCGGGACATCCGGCAGAGGATGGAATGAAGCACTGTCTGTCCATACATGGAGTCTCTGTCAATGCGGCATCCGAACATAAGGACGGTGCATGGCAGTTTATCAAGTTTCTTTTGGAGGAAGAAAATCAATGGCTTGTGGAACAGGATTCCTACTTGCCGGTTCATGAGAAGGTGCTGCAGGAGTGTGTGGCTGCACAGGCAGAGCAGTTTTATTATTTTTACTATGATACCCCGGCTGTGCAGGAAGAACAGCTTGCAAGGTTCTGGGAATGCCTTAATAACGCAGAACTTGCACCCTACCGGACGGAACCTGTTCTGGAGATAATCAAAGAGGAAGCGGAGCTGTATTTTACGGGGGATAAGAGCATAGAGGAACTCAGCGGCATTATAGAAAACAGGGTGAGGCTTTATCTTGCGGAATTGGAATAACAGTGGATTTAGAGATGGCGGATGTCTTTGGCGTGCCGGTGACGGAATTGTTGGGATAGCGTGCTGCGAATGTGGCGGCAGATGTCATATGTTCGACATGAATTTTACACAATGAATTATTATAGCATATGTGGCGTCAAAACAAAAGAAAAAAATGGCATCTGGAACTGGAAAATTCTTCACTTTACTTAAGATGACACCCCTTCTACAATGAAAGGTAGAGAGGGGTGATTCCGTTGCACAGGAAAGAGTAAAAGTATGGGAACAGTTGAAGCTGATTGATTAATCTAGGGAGAACAGGAGAAAATGAGTATGAAGACAAAGATGAAGAGAATTGCTGCTATGGCGCTGGCATGTGTGATGCTGTGGGGAGTTAATGTGAGTGTGAGCGCGGAGAACTTGCCGGGGCATACATGTGCGTTTTCTTTTATGGGGGTAGACCAATATGCTACAAATCATGTAGGTCAGCACACTTATTTAGATAGGAATGGAAATGTGCAGACTTGTAAAGTAATAGTAAAAATGTATCGTGATATTTATAAGTGTGCCTGTGGAGCAATTGAGTACAGAAATTCACATGGAGTAGTGGTACATTTGGGAGCCTGTGGGCAATAATTGAAGAGTTAGAGGGAGTGGTGGATATGTGCGTAACAGAAAGTAACCTTAAGAAAAGATTTTTTAGCATAGCACTACTACTGACACTTTCACTGGCGGGCTGCGGAAAAAATCCGCAGCCTGTGACTGGTGGCGAAGGTTCCGGTACAGGAAGTGTGGCGAATGGCGAAGAAACTGACGCGACGCAGGCGAACGGTGAGATTTATTACATCATGGAGGAAACAGCGCTTCCTGACCCGGACAGTGCGATTAAACCGCTTATGGGTGAAAACCGTCTTGTAGCATATGACCCGGTGCTTTGTGGCAATACAGTTTATCGAGATGTTTGCGCTATAGATGAAGAAGGCGTTTGGGGAGACGGATATATACAAATGCTGAACCTTACGGATATGGAGTGGAAAAGCATACCTTCAAATAAAGAATTTGAACTGGATGGAAAGAAATACAACAGTATCACCATTCTTTTCTGGAATGGGGAAAAGCTTTATGTTTCTGTTTATTCCAAGGAAGAAGGTATACATTACTTGGGAATCATGGGAGAGAATGGAGTGGAGGAGATTCTTTGCCCAATTCCGGAAAGCCTTTATAATACTATGTATAAAAGGTTTTTTGGCGATACGGCAGGAAACTTTTACTTTTTCATAGAGACGATGGATATACATCCGGAGAACGGATTTACTTATTTGGACAACATGCTGAATGTACGGCAGGAGATAAAGCTGTCGGGTGAGATTTTAGATGCTTTTGAAGATGCAGATGGAAACCTTTACTGGTATGGAGTCAAAGAGGAAGGGGCGACAATCCACAGCCTCAAAAACGACGAAGTGCTGTTGGAGAGTTTTGAGGATATTAACCGTTATGAATATAAAGCCGGCTTTTCGAAGACGGGCAGACTGTATATGGCGGATACCCGAAATATATGGCTGGTTGATGAGGAAACAGAGTCTGTATTTAACTTTGCACAAAAAGATTATATCATCAACGATTTATACAGTATGGAGGCGGGGGAATCGGGTGATATGCGTTTTTTGGTACAGTTGGATGGGGACTGTACTTTACTTACATTAAAGGAGAGCGATATTCCCCCTGTGAGTGAAAAGCAGGAAATTGTTCTTGCATTTGCTATGGAGCATCCGGCGCTGAATAAGGTAATTGTCCGTTTTAACAGACAGAGTGATAAATACCATTTGTCCGTCTTAACACCGGGGGATGGGGAAAGTATGGCAGAGTTTTCTGAACGTATCCAGTTGGAAATCAGCGCGGGCAGGGGACCGGATATGCTGGGGCATGATGTGATTTATGATATCACGCCTTATGTGGAAAACGGTTACTTAGAGTGTCTTGACGATGTGATTACGGATGAGTCAGCCTATCTGCAGGCAGCGTTGGAGGGATGTCGCATAGATGGCAGGCTTTACGGGATTCCCTATGACTGTACAC
>CAMWLB010000183.1 GCA_947174985.1 uncultured Lachnospiraceae bacterium
CTATATTGCCTGTGGCAAAAATATACCGGAAAAAATTGCGGGAATCGTAAAAGGCGTGGCCGAAGGATGTATGCAGGCAGGCGCGGCGCTGATTGGCGGCGAGACGGCGGAGCACCCGGGACTGATGCCGGAGGAAGAATATGATTTGGCGGGCTTTACAGTAGGCGTTGTAGATGAGAAGAATCTGATTACGGGAGCTGACATTCAGGCGGGGGACGTTCTGATTGGCATCGCTTCGTCCGGTGTTCACAGCAACGGCTTTTCTCTGGTGCGCAAGGTGTTTGAGATGACAAAAGAAAGTCTGAATACCTACTATGAGGAGCTTGGCGCAACCTTGGGAGAGACGCTGCTTACACCCACAAAGATTTATGTGAAGGCACTTAAGAGCATAAAGGAAGCAGGTGTGACCATAAAGGGCGCAAGCCATATTACAGGCGGCGGCTTCTATGAAAATATTCCCCGTATGCTTCCGGAAGGCGTGCATGCCGTGGTAAAGAAGGAAAGTTACGAGGTGCCGGCCATCTTTAAGCTTTTGCAGAAGACGGGCGGACTGGAAGAAAAAATGATGTACAATACCTATAACATGGGACTTGGCATGGTGCTTGCAGTTGCACCGGCAGATGTGGATAAAACCCTTGCAGCGATTACAGCGGCAGGAGAGACCCCTTACGTGGTGGGAAGCTGCGAGGCGGGGGAAAAGGGAGTTACGGTATGCTGAGGACAGTCGTATGTGTGTCGGGCGGCGGCACAAATCTGCAGGCGATTTTAGACGCCGTAAAGAGCGGGCAGGTCACCAACACGGAAATCATAGCGGTTATCAGTAACAATGCGGGAGCCTATGCCCTTACGCGGGCAGAGGAGAACGGAATCCCCGGGATGCTGATTTCGCCGAAGGATTACCCGGACAGGGAAAGCTATCACGAGGCGTTCATGGAAAAAATGCGGGAGCTTTCTCCCGACTTGATTGTACTGGCAGGTTTTCTTGTCAGGATTCCGAAAGAAATGACAACAGAGTTTGAGGGGAAGATAATCAATATTCACCCTTCTCTGATTCCCTCCTTCTGCGGCGTTGGCTATTACGGGCTGAAGGTACATAAGGCTGTTCTTGCGCGCGGGGTAAAGATTACGGGCGCAACCGTGCATTTTGTTGATGCAGGCATGGACGAAGGACCGATTATCGCGCAGAAGGCAGTGCGCGTGGAGGAAGATGATACGCCGGAAATCTTACAGCGGCGTGTTATGGAAGAGGCGGAGTGGATTCTGCTTCCGCAGGCGATAGATGATATTGCAAACAACCGCCTGACGGTGCAAAACGGATATGTAAGAAAGGGATGAGGTTATGAAAGTATTAATTGTGGGCGGCGGCGGAAGGGAGCACGCCATTGCAGTCAGCGTGAGAAAAAGCGGCCGGCTGGAAAAGCTTTACTGTGTGCCGGGCAATGCGGGCATCGCGCAGATAGCGGAATGTGAGCCTTCCATCGGCGTTATGGAATTTGACAAAATAGCGGCATACGCCAAAGAAAAACAGGTGGATTTGGTGTTTGTTGCGCCGGATGACCCGCTTGTGGGCGGTCTCGTGGATGTTTTACAGGAAGCAGGACTGCGTGTGTTTGGACCGGATAAAAAGGCAGCAATCCTAGAGGGAAGCAAAGCGTTTTCCAAGGATTTGATGAAAAAGTACCATATTCCCACGGCGGCGTATGAGACCTTTGACAATCCGGATGCCGCGCTCGCTTATCTGGAGACGGCAAAGATGCCGATTGTCCTAAAGGCGGACGGTCTGGCGCTGGGAAAGGGCGTGCTGATTTGCAATACACTTGAGGAAGCAAAAGCAGGTGTGAAAGAGATTATGCTGGATAAGCACTTCGGGAGCGCCGGAAACCGTATGGTTGTCGAAGAGTTTATGACAGGACGCGAGGTGTCCGTGCTTGCCTTTGTGGACGGCAAAACGATTCGTCCCATGACCTCCGCGCAGGACCATAAGCGCGCCAAGGATGGTGATGAGGGCTTAAATACGGGCGGAATGGGCAATTTTTCCCCAAGTCCTTTTTACACGAAGGAAATTGATGAGTTTTGCAAAAAGCATATTTATCAGGCGACTGTGGATGCCATGGCTGCGGAGGGAAGGGAGTTTAAGGGTGTCATTTTCTTCGGGCTGATGCTGACAAAGGAGGGTCCCAAGGTGTTAGAGTACAACGCCAGATTTGGGGACCCGGAGGCGCAGGTGGTGCTCTGCCGGATGAAGAATGATATTCTGGACGTGGTGGATGCCTGCATAGACGGTACTTTGGATAAGATAGATTTGGAATTTGAGGATAATGCGGCGGTCTGTGTCGTGCTTGCTTCCGACGGCTATCCGGTTTCTTATGAAAAAGGCTTTGAAATCACAGGACTTCACAACTTTGATGGCAAAGAAGACTATTATTGTTTTCATGCGGGAAGCAAATTTGACGCCGAGGGACGCGTTGTGACGAACGGCGGACGTGTGCTCGGTGTCACGGCAAAGGGCGCTACGCTGCACGAGGCGCGCCAAAAAGCGTATGGGGCGACAGAATGGGTAGACTTTTCCAATAAATATATGCGTCATGATATCGGAAAAGCCATCGATGAAGCATAAGCTATTTTTCAGAAAGAGGTGAAGAACATGCACGAGGGCAGGGATTTGTTGAAAATGGAGGAGTACAACAGACCGAAAACTTGTGAGAAATGTGACGGGGTTATGGTATTTATGGGGGTTGGCGAGTATCAGTGCGAGGATTGCGGTGAAGTTGCTTATGACGATTACGGCAAGGTCCGCCTCTATATAGAAGGGCACAGGGGCGCAACGGCGGCGCAGATAGAAGAAGGGACCGGTGTGAAGCAGCGTGCTATCCGCAATATGTTAAAGGAGGGGCGGCTGGAAATTTCACCGGAATCCAAAGTCTTTTTACACTGTATGATTTGCAAAAAGGAAATCCGCTCCGGAAGTATGTGTCCGGAATGTGAGAGGAATTATCATCAACGCTTCGAGGAGGAGCAGAGGAAGATTAAGAATTCGCTGCAGGGCTATGGCGCCGGAAAAGAAGAAAAACGGGGAGAGAAGCGTTTCAAATTAGAATGATGCATATGTGCTTTGCATTGTGCATGGAAAGGAAAATTATGAGGTACTTAGGAGAAAAGGACAGAAGAAGGAACAGCAGGATAAAAGCGGCGGTATTCGGGCTGCTGTGTATAGCGGTTTTGGCGCTGCTGCCCGCAAGAGAGGTATTGGCGGTAGAAGGAACAGTGACAGCCTCCTCTGCTAATATACGAGCCGGTGCGGATCCAAACAGCCAGATTCTGGCAAGTGTGTTGAACGGGGACAAACTGACAATCAAGGAGGAAGTGACGGGAACTGACGGAAATGTGTGGTTCTATGTCTTTATTGATTCTGACAGGTTAGGTTACGTCCGCTCGGATTTGGTGAAAAAGGATGATGGCAGTGCGGCCTCTGCTACAACCACCTTCACGCCGACGACGACACCTACACCGACGCCTGCTGCAACGCCGGCTTCCAACAATAATAACCAAATCAATTTAAATGCGACGATAAACAGGGATGGCGTGGAGGAAGTGCAGCCGGTGAGCGCAGCGGTCAACAGCGCGACGCCGGTGCGTGTCAGGGCGGACAGCTCGACGGATGCGGACATTGTGACCACCGTAAGGCAGGATGTGGTGCTTACCGTGCACGGCAGGAAGACAGCCGGCAACGGCGATTTGTGGTATCTGGTAAGCTTTATGGTGGACAATACCGAGGTAAACGGTTATGTTCATTCCAATTACGTGACGCTTGGTGGTGAGCTTCTGCCTGTGGAGCCGGAAACGCCTGTGGAGCCGGAAACGCCGGTAGACCCACCTGCGCCTACAGAGCCTGTTGTACAGGAGAAGGACTGGTATACCAGGCAGGGGGACGACGGCAAATGGTATCTGGTGGAAAACGCTACAGGGAACGGAACGCCGATCGCGGATATGTTTACAAATTGGAACAAGGCGGTAGATGAGCTGGAGGCTGCGCAGGGCAAGGTATCCAGACAGACGGCGATTATCGTAATACTTGCCATTCTGCTTGTTGTGCTGGCACTTGGCATTACTTTGCTGATATTTAAGATAAAGGATATGACGGAAGACGACGGTCTTGATATGGCGCAGCGGGCGCCGGTAAGGAGAAGCGGTGACAGACCGGCGCGCCCGACAGGAAGCGCCGGCACTTCTCAGGCGAGACCTGCCGGAAGCAGACCCGCCGGTACCCGCCCAGTAGGTACTCAGGCAGGAACTGCCGGAAACAGACCTGCGGGGGCAAGACCCGCTTCGTCACAAGGAGGCAGACCTGCGGGAGCGGCACGTCCTGACGGTGCGAGACCTGCTTCGTCACAAGGAAGCAGACCCGCGGGAGCAGCACGCCCTGACGGCACAAGACCTGCACAGCCTGCGGGGACAAGACCAGCAGCAGGCACGAGACCCGCACAGTCCGCGGGACCAAGACCCGCTGGAGGCACCCAGGCAGGAACTGCCGGAAGCAGACCGGCTTCTTCTGTGGATGGCAGCAGTCTGGAAAGACAGGCGAGAGCCGATGTGGAGGCGAGAAATTTAGAGCGCAATACAGCAGCACAGCCTAAAAAACCCAGAAATTTTATGTCTGATGACGATGAGTTTGAATTTGAGTTCTTAAACTGGGATGGCGACGGCGAAGTATAATGCCGACGCATGCAGTTTCAAAAAAGTCCGGACTTCTGTACGCAGGAGCGCCGGACTTTTTTGAAATTGCAGTTGACACTCTGCGCTTCCTGTTATAATATTTGTATAACAGTCGGGAAGGAGGTTGTGGTACCGTGATTATTGAGATAGATTTCAACAGTGACGAAGCACTGTATCTACAGCTACGCAATCAGATTATACTGGGAATCGCCACTTCGCGGTTTCGTGAAGGAGAACAGCTTCCCTCTGTGCGCCAGCTTGCGGAGGCAATCGGCATCAATATGCACACAGTAAACAAAGCGTATACCGTGCTGAAGCAGGAGGGCTATGTGAAGGTGGACAGGCGGCGTGGCGCAGTAGTAGCGGTGGACACGGACCGGCTTAAGACCATCGCGGAACTGCGGCAGGAGCTGCAGGTGATTCTTGCCAAGAGCAGCTGCAAGAATATTTCCAAAGAAGAAGTGCATGCTTTGATTGATGAAATATATGAGGATTATGGAGGACGTTGCTGATGCAGTCACAGTTTACGGATAAGGCGCGTGCGGCGCTTTTACTCGCAGAAAAAACAGCAAAGCGCTTAAGACAGGGTTATGTGGGAACGGAGCACATTTTAGTCGGGCTTATGCAGGAGAAGACCGGTGTGGCGGCGAGGGTGCTGTTTGACAACGGTGTAGATGAAAATCAGGTCGTGGAAATGATAAGGGATTTGATTTCCATGGATGGACCGGTATCCGTCAAGGACAGGGAGACTTACTCTCCGAGAGCCGTGAAGGTACTGGATATCGCCCACAAGCAGGCAGAACGCTTTGGGGAAAGGCAGACCGGCACCGAGCATATTTTGATGGCTCTGATTAAAGAGGGAGAAAATGTGGCGGTGAGGCTTTTAAACACGCTGGGCATCTCCACACAGAAGATTTATATTGATGTCCTGATTGCCATAGGCGAGGATGGCGGGCTTTACAAGGAAGACCTTGCAAAGAACAGGCAGGGCAGGAAAAATACCTCCACGCTGGCGCAGTACAGCCGTGATTTGACGGCGCTGGCAAAGGAGGGAAAGTTAGACCCCGTGATTGGCAGGGAGGAGGAGATACAGCGCGTTGTACAGATACTCAGCAGGCGCACCAAAAATAACCCCTGTCTGATTGGAGAACCCGGCGTGGGCAAGACTGCCGTGGTAGAGGGACTTGCCCTGCGGATTGTATCGGGGAATGTTCCTTTTACCGTAAAGGAAAAGCGGGTGCTCACACTGGATTTGTCGGGCATGGTTGCGGGGAGCAAATACCGCGGCGAATTTGAGGAGCGCATCAAAAAGGTAATTAAAGAGGTGATGGAGGACGGAAACGTCATTCTGTTTTTGGATGAACTGCATACCATTATCGGTGCGGGCGGCGCGGAGGGCGCCATCGATGCCTCCAACATTTTAAAGCCTTCCCTTGCGAGGGGCGAGATACAGCTTATCGGCGCGACTACCATAGCCGAATATCGCAAGTATGTGGAAAAGGATGCCGCGCTTGAAAGGCGTTTCCAGCCGGTCAGCGTGGAGGAGCCGGACGTGGAGGCTTCCATAAGGATTTTAAACGGTATAAGCGCAAAATACGAGGAGCATCATAA
>CAMWLB010000184.1 GCA_947174985.1 uncultured Lachnospiraceae bacterium
ATTGTTTCTTTTGTGCCATAGTCTCCTTTCATGGCACAAACAGGATATGGTTTTCCTCTTACCGACATTATAAACGGAAAGATGTATTTTTGCAATCATTATTTTTCATATTTATTTGCAATTATGCTTCTACAATATGAATCAGCTTTCCTTTAAAATCCCCCCATATATTTTCCACCAGAATCCCCGCCTGCATCAGCGTGCTTCCGTAATAGGTCCGCTCCTCTCCTTCGATGCGGTAGAGCTTGTCGGCTGCAAGTCCTTTTAACAGAATCCGCCTTGAATGAGAATTTGGTCTGCCGAGCACCTGTATATAAGTAACAAGCGCCTCTGATTTATCCTTGGCTGCCACCATATAACAGTCGTACATGCGGTTCTGCTGATAGGAAGCCAAGCGGTAGTAGTCGCCTGTCCGCACCAAATCGTTGTACTTGTGGTACATCTCTACCTGTGCCGGTATCTGCTCCCTGTCCTCTGCCGGAATTTTTGTCACATCAAGCTCATAGCCGAAGGTTCCGGCAAGCGCCACATACCCGCGTGTCTCAAAAGGCGTGGTGCGTCCCACCGCATGGTTGGGACAGTCGCTCACATGTGCGCCCATGGCGGAGAGCGGATAAATCAACGCCGTGCCCTCCTGAATGGTAAGTCTTTCCACGGCGTCCGTATCGTCGGAGCACCAAATCTGCGGACTGTAGTACAGCATACCCGCGTCAAACCGTGCGCCGCCGCCGGAACAGTTTTCCAAAAGCAGCTTGGGAAACTCCGTTATCAGCCTCTCCTGCAGCCGGTAAACGCCCAGCACATAGCGGTGGAACAGCTCGCCCTGACATTCCGCTGAAAGCGCCGCACTGCCGATATCGGAAAGCGGTCTGTTCATATCCCATTTTACATATTCAATGTTGGCGCTGTGCAGTACCGCCGCCATTTTGTCAAAAATATAATCCTGAATTTCCGTCCTCGACATATCCAGCACATACTGGTTTCTTGCAAGCCCCGCCGTCCTGCCCGGTATCTGAATCGCCCAGTCGGGATGCGCGCGGTACAAATCAGAATCCGGACTTATCATTTCCGGCTCAAACCAGATGCCAAATTTCATGCCCAGTTTATTGACCTCATCCACCAGATATTTCAGACCGCCCTTTAACTTTTCCTCGTTGACCTCCCAGTCACCCAATGCGCGGTTGTCGTCAAATCGGTTGCCAAACCAGCCGTCGTCCATAACCAGCATCTCAATGCCGAGCGCCGAAGCCTCCTTCGCAATGGCAAGAAGCTTTTCCTCATTGAAATCAAAATAGGTTGCCTCCCAGTTATTAATCAGGATGGGACGCTTTTTATCCCTGTATTCCCCGCGTATCAAATGGTTCCTGTATAAATCGTGAAACGCGCGGCTCATGCCGCCAAGACCCTCCGCCGAATAAACCAGCACTGCCTCGGGCGTCTGAAACGCCTCCCCCGGATTTAACTTCCACGCAAAGCCTTCGGGATTGATACCCGTCATCAGGCGGACATTGTCAAACTGTCCCCTTTCCGCAAGCGTCATGCAGTTGCCGGAATAAATCAGATTGATTCCGTAGACCTCGCCTGTGTCCTGCGTTGCGCTTTTTTCCAAAAGCGCCATAAAGGGCTGCTGTTGGTGTCCGCTCTCCCCGCGCAGGGAAGAAGTGCTCTGCACGCCATAGCTTATAGGCGTCCTGTCGATATGGCGCTCCCGCGCCCAGGAACCATGCAGTATAATTTTATCGTATTCACGGTTGTCCATGTCGATGGATGCCGACATAACCCGCTCTATCGTCACAGGCGTCTCGCCATCGTTCACCAGCCTGACGCTCCTCGCCACAGCGTCAATGCCCTCAAAAACGCTGTAGGACAGAATCGCTTTTATCCCCAACACCTTATCAACCAGCGTAAGCTCCAGCGTTTCCGTGTCCTCCTCGCTGCCCCATGTGGCCGGCAGTCCTGCAAGGGGAGCTTTCCCTTTATAAATCCGATAATCCGAGAACGTCAGCGCAAGTGCTCTGTGTCCGCCGTTATCGCGCACCATAACCGCGCTCTCCCTGAAATCTCCGACGCCGCCCGTAGGATATTCCTGCGGAAAGCAGTCTAAGAAAGAAAGCCTGTCGCGGTCGTTCTTCTCCGGTGTAAAAGGCGCTTCTCCCGTTTTCAAAAGATAATTGACATCGTCATCCAAAAGCCTCGGTCCGTAATATGCATGACCGACAAATTTTTCCTCATCCACAATGCTGATAACATAGGAAGTTCCCTTTGTATCCAGCTTGAAGCTTCTGTTTTTTTCATTATACGTAATTGCCATAAAATTTCCCGCCTTTCCTGTCCCTGTTCATTGTGTACATAGCCAATATTGTAACTGCTTCTCTCATATTTTTCTATACTTTTTCTTTACGGCTTTTGCAATATGCAGTTGTTATTTTTAACATTTCATGCTACTCTGTAAAAAAGGGAGAACACGCCATGTTAATTGAAAAAATGCCAAACCTTCCGCTCTGCGTCGATATGGCGTACATGAACGGAAACTGGAAATATTACACGATGGACATCCACAGCCACGGTCTGTGGGAATGTAACTATATTGAGGAGGGAAGCTGTGTCTACGAAATAGACGGCACAGAGTACCAGCTAACCCAGAAAAACCTGATTCTGCTGGACTCCTCCATCCCCCACAAAATCCGGTTTACGCACGAGCACCCCTGCACTGTGCTGGGTTTTTCTTTATCCGTCGATACGGAACAAAAGCCCGCAGCTTTTCCGGGGCTGCTTGATATGCTCAACCATTCCCTGGACCTCTGCCGTATGTTCGTGTCCTTAAACCAAGCGCTTGTATTTCCGGATGCCCGCAGCCTGCGCGGAGATATGCTGCGCCTCTATCATGAGTTTGAGGGGCGAAAGGACTCCTTTTACATGACAAGCCTTTGTTACCATCTGCTTTGTGAGCTTACAAGGCTTTCCCTGACACCAAAGTCCTCCTCGCAGTATTACGTGGAAAAGGCAAAAACTTATATCAAAGAGTCTTTTTACCTCATCAAAAACAACGAGCAGGTCGCCGCCCATATCGGGCTTAACGCCACCTATCTGGAGCGAATCTACAAAAAAGCGACAGGCGTAACGCTCTGGGAGACCGTCACCGCCTGCCGTCTTTCGGCTGCCAAGGAGCTGCTCGCACAGCCCCATATCCCTATTCATGAAATTGACAATATGATCGGCTTTTCCAACCGGCAGGCATTTTACCTGCAGTTTAAAAAGCGTTATGGCATGTCGCCGTCAGAGTTCCGTAAAAAAATAACTGCCACAGCTACTCCTGCTCCGCAAGATAAAGCTTCACCCTGTTTTCTATCACGGCGCTGATTTCCTCTACTGTCTTGTCTCCCGTAAAATAAAGCTCCGCTTCCTCCTCAATGATGGCAAGAACCTGCTCCGTCCTATAGGACACGGGTTTTGTATTGGCAAGGCATTCCCAGAACTTTTCCTCTATCCCCTCCGGAAGCTCCGGCCTGATAATATAGCTTCCGTCACTTGTCATCGTATTATAATAATAATCATACAAGTATTCCTCCACGCTCCCTTCCAGCGCCCCCACATGCACCGGCATGGATGACCCCTGTGTTAGCAGCTTCTGGTTTTCCTCCTCCAGCAGAAACCGGATAAACTGCCATGCACCTTCCTTGTGCCCGGAATCAGCGTTTATGGCGACAGAATCCAGCCACAGCCCGTTTACCATGCCCTCTTCCGATGGGTAGCCTGCCAGCACCATACCCTGCGGCCCGGCCTCCCGTTCGTACCATACCATATCAGAAAAGCCATATATGTACCCAAAGCCGGCAATCTCCTCCCAGCCCATGTTTCTTTCCGTCAGGCCATACTGCCCGCAGACCCGCAGTATCTGTTCCCAGAGTTCCCCGCTGAAATCGCAGTTTTTTCCTTCCCAGTCCACCATGCCGTAAAAATTATCTGACATCCCGAAAAAATAGCTTAGCAGATTGACCGGGGTATAATTCAGCATTTTATTAAAAACCGCCTGTCTGTCATAGTTTTCCATGTTGTTTAAAAGAACTTCTATACCAGTCTGCCCGTTACCGTCCAAAAAAGACTCCCTGATATACATGCTTCTGACCCGCATCCCATATCCGGCACTGTATATGCCATCCGCCATGCCCTGGCTCTGGAATGCTTCCTGATGGTAATCCTCCCTGCCCATTCCCGCCTGTGCCAGATAGGGCTCCAGATTTTCCAGCGCTCCTTTTTCTGCAAGCACCTGCATGTCTGACACGGCATCCGCTGCAATCAAATCCGGTCCTTTCCCCGTCGCAATCTCCATGTCGTTTCGCGCCTGAAAATCCCAGCCGTATTCTTCTCCCCTGTCCTCTAAAAACACATGGTATTCCTTGTTTTCCCTGTTAAACTCTGCCACAAGCTGCTTTAATCCGGCATCGGCAGATAATACCCTGAAAACCAAAGGGATTTTCCCCATTTCCGCAAGGTTTACTTTCTTTAAGCCCACCACATAATAAGCATCCCCATCACTTTCTATCTGCTCTAAGATGCCGTCCTTCCCCATACCGGCGGCCAGCCAGAACCGGTCGCCCCTCGGGCTGTAGGAAGTGCCGTTCCATTTCATGTGCCAGCTTTTCTCCCCGCTTTCCATGTCTATGTCATAAGCCCCGGTCCAGTCTATCACAAGGATTTCCCGCTCGATTCCCGTCCCTATGCCGACGCAGTACGGTATCGTGCAGGCGCCTGACAGCGTACCGCCCTCCGCATCCAGTGTTTTCAATACTGCACCGCCCCCGCTTTCCATGGCAAGGACAATGCTGCCTTCCCGCGACTCACAGAGGCTTATGATTCTTCCTTCCGGATACAGCGAATACGCTTCGTTTCCTTCCGTATCCAGCACTGTCAGCTTATCAAGATTGTAAGCATAGAAGTTTTCCCTGTCCATGTACAGTTTCCGTCCTGTAAAAACTGCCGGTACGTGCTCTAGAAGCAGTTCCCGCTCCCCCTTATCCTCATGGTAACACAATAACTGTCCTGCTTCATTTTTCAGGAACCATATCCGTTCCCCGTCAAGGTACTGTGCACCGAGTATGGCCTCTCCTGACTGTAAGGAAAAGACTGGTGCTCCTTCTGTTATTTCAAAATCATATCGCTCCTCGGATGCCATGTTTCCCGCATGATTTCCGTCCTGTCCGCTGCTTTCCGTATTTTTTCCCGTTTCTTCACTGCCTTTACCGCCGCAGCCTGTGAGCAGCAGGACAACGGACAGAAGCAGGCAGAACCATTTTTTTCTCTTCATAACCAGTCCTCTGCTTTGTCAGTGATGTATCGTATGAGATTCCGAAATATTTTTATATATAATAGGAGGTAATGCAGCCGATGCCGTCATCTCCACACTCCCTGCCAAAACTATCACTGCTGCCAATAATGCCATTACTTTCTTCATTTCTGTTTCCTCTTACTTTCCCTTGCCGCTGCTTTCTGCAGCAGCTACTGTATATCCCATCTTGAGATTCTACGTTTACAGTTACAGCTTACTTTCCCAATGGAACCACCACCATTGCATATCATACAAGCTACTCCTGCTCCGCAAGATAAAGTTTCACCCTGTTTTCTATCACGACGCTGACTTCCTCCAGACTCTTGTCACCCATGAAATAAAACTCCGCTTCCTCCTTAATAATGGCAATAACCTGCTCCGTCCGGTAGGACGTCGGCTTCGCATTGGCAATGCCCTCCCAGAACTTTTCCTCTATCCCCTCGGGAAGCGGATCCCTGATGATATGGCGGCCATCACTTGTGTATGTGTTATAATAATAATCATACAGGTATTCCTCCACGCTCTTTTCCAGCGCCCCCTCGTGCACCGGCATGGCAAACCCCTGGGTTACCAGCGCCTGATTTTCCTCATCCAGCAGGAATCGTATAAACTGCCACGCCCCTTCCTTGTGCGTAGAATTGGCATTAATGGCGACGTACTCCATCTGCAGCCAGTTTACCATGCCATCCTCCGAAGGGTAGCCTGCCAGGACCATGCCTTGCGAGCCGATTCCCCGTTCCTGATCCACTATGTCTGAAAAACTGTCTATGTAGCCCGGGTAGGCGATCTCCTCCCATTCCCCGTTTCTCTCCGTCAGCCCGTACTGATTGGAAACCCGCAGTATCTGCTCCCAGAGCTCCCCGCTGAAGTCACAGGTCCTTTCTTCCCAGTCCACCATGCCGTAAAAATCCTCCGACATCTGGAAAAAATAGT
>CAMWLB010000185.1 GCA_947174985.1 uncultured Lachnospiraceae bacterium
GCTCATAGGCAAGCCGCAGCAGAAGGAAACGCTGCCTGTACTGTTTTTCGTAGTCAATTTGCACGGGGTTACTGCCAAAGTCAAACGACTCGCATTCCTCCTCCGTCAGCACGCCTTCTTCCACCAGCGCATCTGGGTCGATAAAATAGGGATTGCCCGCAAAAGACGAAAACGACTGATAGGGAGAATCCCCATAGCTTGTGGGGGAAAGCGGCAGAATCTGCCAATAGCTCTGCCCTGCTTCCACCAATTTGTCGATAAATGCATATGCTTCCTTTGAAAAACAGCCTATTCCATATTTGGAAGGCAGGCTTGCCACCGGAAGCAGAATCCCGCTTGCTCTTTTCATGTGTCCGGTTCCTTTCCTTTTATATCATAGTGAGCAGCATACCACTGTGCGCCGCCACCAAAACTTCCTTTTCCTCTGTATCTAAGGTGCGCTTTATGTCCGCCGCCTTCCCGTCAGCCAGAACTGCCCATGCGCCCTCCGGCAGTCTAAAGGGATAATCTTCGGTATCCGCATTGTAAATCACCAACAGATTTGATACGCCTTCCTTATCCGGACTTGTATTGTCCACGCGGAAGGAAACCACGCCGCTTTTGTGTATTTTTTTCTCCGTAATCCGCGTGGAAGCAGAAGCCGATTTATCGCACAGCCCCGGCAGACACTTCCGCAGACGAATCAATCCCTTGTAGTACTCCACCAGCTCTTTGTATTCCACCGTCCTGCTCCAGCGCAGCATATTAATCTCCGGCAGAGAATTGTAGCTGTTGCCTTCCCCGAATTTGGTACGCCCAAACTCCTCTCCGGCCTGCATAAAAAGATTGCCCTGACAGGTAAAATAGATAAACGCCGCCAGCTTGTTTGCCAAAAGCACATCCTCGTATTTCTTTTCAAAATCGGGCTTCTCGTGCATGGAATACACCAGTTTATCCCAGAGGGTAAAATTGTCATGTGCGGACACATAGTTGATAATCTGCGCGCAGCTCTTCGGCCTGAAGCACGCGCCGCCGTCCCGCCAGCCTGTCACGGCAAACAAAAGCAAAGCCTCCAGACCGGAACCGCCATTGACAAAGCCGGGCTCCTTTTCCTCAAACACATGGCCTTTAATCACATCTCTGGTGTCGTCACTGAAAATACCGATGCCCTCGTCAAGGCTTTCCGTATTTTCCTTTAACGCCGCCTGTGTGCCGTCCTCCATGGGCGATGCGTCCGCCCGCCATGGCTCGCCATACAGGATTTTTTCGCCCTCGCCAAATTCTTCATTTAACTCGCGCCGTATCCTGTTCATCAATTCCACAGTCAGAAGTCCCATCAAATCAAAACGGAAGCCGTCTATATGGTACTCTTTTGCCCAGTACATCACAGAATCCGCGATGTAATTGTCTACCATCGCCCTTCCTGCGGCAATGTCATTTCCACAGGCGGAGCCGTCCGACAAACTGCCGTCCTCCTTGTGGCGGTAATAATAGCCCGGCGCCATACGCTGCAGCCATGAATCCTCGCTATAAGTATGATTATACACCACATCCATGATAACGCGCATCCCATTTTTGTGAAGTGCCTGAATCATTTCCTTGCACTCCCGTATTCTGACCGTGCCATCCGACACATCAGTGGCATAGGAGCCCTCCGGCACATTGTAATTTAAAGGGTCGTAGCCCCAGTTATACTGCCCGTCATTTCCCGCTTCGTCCACAGAACCATAATCGAAAAACGGCATAAGGTGTACATGGGTAACTCCCAGCTCCCTTAAATATTCCATGCAGGTCGGATAACTTCCATTCGTCCCCTGCACCGTAAATGCTTTATACTTTCCGCGGTATGCCTCCGAAACCCCGCTGTCCGCGTCATAGGAAAAATCCTTGATATGCAGCTCGTATATAATCTTCTCCGGTTCCGCCTCCGGCGCTTTATCCTCCGCAAATCCCACCGGATCCGTCAGTTTTAAATTGACTACCATGCTTTTGCGCCCGTTACAGTTACAGCCCGTGGCATAGGGGTCGGCAGTACGCAGCGCCTGCCCGTTCGTATATACAAGGTAATCATAATACATGCTGTGCAGGTTTTCTTCAAATTCCTGCTTCCACACGCCCCTGTCCTCCGGCTCCATTTCCCTTATCATACAAGCTTCCTTATTGTCATTTCGGTAGAGCCGCAGCTCAATTTTTTCGGCAAAAGGGCTCCACACCTTAAAAACCGTCCCTTCCGCCGTACACTTTGCCCCTAAATCCTTTCCGTCATACCGGAAACAGTCGTCAAAATCTTCTCTATATACAAAGGTTTTCACAATTCCTCACTCCTAAGCTCGGGCAAAACCCTTAGTTTAAAAAGGCTGCCGCAAAATAGAAACGTTTTTCGCGGCAGCTCTTTTTTCGTACTTCTCTGTAAAACAATCAGCCTTTTACGGCTCCCGATACTCCTTCCACATAGCATTTCTGCGTCATCAGGAAGAGAATCGCTATCGGTATGGAAATCACAACACAGCCGGCATAGAATTGCGTGTAGTAATATTCCACAAATTCCTTTTCCAGCATATTCCACAGACCGATTGCAATGGTATAATAGGGCGTTTCATTTCCCATGATAACCTTTGCAAAAATGTAATCCACCCAGGGACCCATGAATGCGGTCAGCAGCGTATATGTGATAATCGGCTTCGACATGGGAATCGTCACATGGATAAAGGTATCCCATTTGGTCGCGCCGTCTATATAAGCCGCCTCGTCAATGGTCTTGGGAATCGTGTCAAAAAATCCCTTTGCCATATAGAAGCCAAGCCCTGCACCACCGGAATAGACCAGTACAAGCGCTACCTGCTTCAACACACCCGTCTCCAAAAAGCCTAAGCCCTTTAAGATGTAGTACACTGCTATCATGGACATAAATCCCGGGAACATACCGAGTATCAGCGCAATGTTCATGAACGGCTTTCTCATCTTAAAGCGCAGGCGGCTCATAACATAGGAAACGCACAGCACAAAGAATGCGGAAAGCAGTGTACTGAATATCGCAATAATCAAGGTATTCATAAACCATCTGGGAAAGTCAACACCGCTGTTCCCATGGAACAGATTCTTATAATTATCCAGCGTAAAGCCTCTGGGCCATATATAACTCTTATAGGAACCGCCCTCTTTACGGAATGAGGTCAATACAACATAGAATATTGGCAGAACCCAGATAATGCTGAGGATAGCCAGCAGCACATGGCAGGCTGAGTTGGTAATAAATCTTTTCGCTCTCATTATTGGAATGCCCCCTCATCTTTATAAGCACCGGTACGACGGTAGGTCAACAGTGACAAAACGGCAAGGATAATAAATACCAGAATACCGATAACGGCGCCCAGATTGTAATCCTTCTGCGTGATGGTCAGCCTGTATAGCCAGGTAACCAAAAGGTCTGTCTTTCCTGCGTAGTAGTAGTCCAGAGAATCGGGACCACCGCCGGATAACAGGAAAATCACGTTGAAGTTGTTGATATTGCCCGTAAAAGAGGTAATCAGGTTGGGCGTCATAACGAAGAGCATATACGGCAGCGTAATCTTTCTGAAAATGGTAGGTGCACTTGCACCGTCAATCTTCGCCGCCTCGTAAAGCTCTGCGGGAATGTTCTGCAGAATACCCGTTGTGGACAGCATGGTAAACGGCACGCCTATCCAGATATTGATGCAGATAATAGTAATCTTTGCATACAGCGGATTGGTAAAGAAAGGTATGGATTCCGTCATGCCAATCACGCCTAAATGCCGTAACAATACGTTTACAGGACCATTTGCATTGAAAATGGTTCTCATGCTGAGCAGGGTTACGAACTGCGGAACCGCTACCGACAGCACGAACATAAATCTCCAGAAGCCCTTGCCCCTTGTTCCCTTGCGGTTAATCAGAAGCGCCAGCAAAAGCCCAAGGATAAAACAGCTTACAGTTGCAAACACTGCCCAGATTAACGTCCAGGACAATACCGGCCAGAACGTTGACGCCAGCTTGCTCCCCTGTGAGAACATGGCCGCAAAATTGTCAAGCCCTACCCAGTCAAACAAGTTTCCGGGCGGCTGATGTTCATGGTCATAACTGGTAAACGCAATCAGAATCATGAATATCAGTGGTACAATCGTAAAGCAAAGGATACCGATAATCGGGAATGTCAGCAGGAATGCGTGAAGGTTTTCCTCCTGCAGCGATTTCAAATCGTCCTTAAAGTTCGGCACCTTCAGACCCTTTTCCTTGCGGAACTGTGTACAGTAAGCACTCTTTCCCGACATGCATGCCACAAAAATAACTGCGGCGGTCAAAACAAATGTGATAACGCCATACAGCAGACAAAGCATGGAATTGTCGCCGGCTGTATACTCATAAATACCGAGAGCCTCATTGTATGCCTGCCCCTGCTCCACCGTACCCAGTGTAATGAAGTTGCCAATCGCACCGATTCCGAAAGAAATCATATAGAAAAAATATCCGATTTCAATGGCAAGGAACAACAGGCCTCGTACAATCTGTTTGTTTATAAGATTTCCAAGCCCGAATATAAAGAAGGAAAGCTTCGTGATGATATTTCCGTTTTTAAACGACTCGGAAATTTTGATATCGGCCGGCCTGCGCGCAGCAGACCGGTCCTTTTTCTTAAATATCGTCATTCTGGAACCTCCCCCCAGAGCTTTATTCCGCCGTCATGGCGTTTACAAAATCATCCAGTTTTGCCTGTACATTGTCTTTTGTAATGTCACCGCTTCTGATTTCGGTGGGAATTGCATTTGCATAGGTCCAGTATCTTGCACTGAATACAGAGTTTGCAGGCTGTGCAACGCTCGCCATATTTGCCTCGTTTACGATTACGGTTGCCATCGGGTCAGCCTTTACCGCATCGCTGCTGCCTGCTGCGATATTAGCCGGAATCTGTGCGGACAATTCATAACGCAGAATCTGATTCTCTTCATTGCCAAGGAATGCTGCAAAAGCAACTGCTGCTGCCATATTCTGGGAATGTGCGTTTACGCCGATGCACTTGGAGCCGTAGAAGCCCAGAAGCTGATAGTCTGTACCATCGGGATTGAAGGTAGGAATCACTGCCAGACCAAGGTCGTCGCCGAGGATGCCCTTGTACAGGTCATAATCCCAGGAACCGGTAAACCATGCGCCGATTCTGTGGTCTTCAGCCAGCTCGGAAACAGAAATTTCACCGTCATATGCGCACTTCGGATTGTTGATCAAATCAATCAGGTAATTGGTAACTGCAACACCGGTTGCGTTATTCCAGTCAACACCTGCGGACAAATCGCTTCCTTCCGGTCCGAAGATGCTTAAGCCTGCGCCATAGTAGTAGCATCCAAGCTTCCAGCCGCCTGCGGATTCAAAATAGAAGTTGTATACATTGTCTGCGGTTTCCTTCGCCATAATCTTCTCTAAAGAAGTGATGTCTGACTCGTCAAGAATCGTCTTGTCATAGTACATAAAGAATGTATTGTGGGTAAAAGGAATGCCGTACAGTGCCTCGTCTACAACTGCTGTTGCCACAACGGACTCTGCGATAGTATCCTTTACCATTTCCTCAGTGCTTCCGCCAAGTCTTGCGATTGCACCTGCCTCTACCATCTGGGGAAGCTGGTCGCTGGCATACATAAATACGTCTGCAGCCGCGCCTACGTCTCTTAATACGTTCTCAGCACATTTGTCTTCGCCGACAATTTCAGTAACCCATGTAATATTATACTCCGGATGCTCTGCAGCAAAAGCAGCCTGCTGCTGTTCCATAATGCCGGTATCCACCTGGTTCTGCGGGCACCAAACCTTCAATGTAATATCCGTAACCTCACCTGACGGTGTTCCCCCTGCATTTTCCCCGCCAGTGCTTGCCGGTGTGGAACTTCCTCCGCTGTTTCCTCCTGCGGAGCCTTTATCTCCACATCCTGCAAGTGATGTGACAGCCATCGCTGTTACCAACAATGCAACTAATAGCTTCTTCATTTCTTCTTCCTCCTTATTTTTACTTAGAAAATAATTGGTTTTGCTAAGTTTCGTTATATTAGCATGCTACCATACCATTCCCCTTCGGTCAACACTATTTTTATGCACTTTTACTACAAAAAATGATTATTTTTAGTTTTATTGTACATTTTTTATATTATTTCTAAACTTTTTTCTTTTCCAGTTTCGAAACTTTTGTTTTGAAATTTTCGTTTCCTTTTGTCTGAAGATATTCCATAAATCGTCTCCTTAAAATCCCTGTTCCGT
>CAMWLB010000186.1 GCA_947174985.1 uncultured Lachnospiraceae bacterium
GGACGCTGAGAAGGAAGCTGCAAAGGAGCAGGAAACTGTACTTCCTAAGGAGCCTGTGCTTCCCGAGGAGGTCAGAGAGCCGGAAGAAGTAAAAGCACCGCAGGAGGCAGAGCTTCCCAAAGAAGCCGAAACGCCGGAAGGCTTCGGACAGCCGCAGGAAGCACCACAGGAGAAACCTTCCAATGTAGGTGTATTCACCAATCGGACTTTGGATTAACAGGAAGATAAAGTAGAAGCCGTATCAGCAAATGGTACGGCTTTTCATCGCGGAGGGGCTATGCAGTTTGATTTTGAAGAGGAGTTAAAAAAGCTTCCGGCAAAGCCGGGCGTATACATTATGCACGATGCGCAGGATGCTATTTTGTATGTGGGTAAGGCTATAAACCTGCGCAACAGGGTGCGTTCGTATTTCAGGGAAAACATTGGCAGAGGACCGCAGATTGACAAGATGGTTTCCCTGATTGCGCGTTTTGAATATATTGTGACGGATTCCGAACTGGAAGCGCTGGTTTTGGAAAACAACTTGATTAAGGAGCATCTGCCCAAATATAATACGCTTTTGAAGGACGACAAAACTTATCCATACATCAAAGTAACGGTGGGGGAGGAGTATCCCCGTATTCTGTTTTCAAGGGAGATGAAGAAGGATAAATCCCGTTATTTCGGTCCTTACACAAGCGCCGGTGCAGTGAAGGATACCATAGAACTGCTCAATAAGCTGTACCAGCTCAGAACCTGTACAAGAAGTTTGCCGAGGGATATCGGGGAAGAACGCCCCTGCTTAAATTACCATATCAAACAGTGTCTTGCGCCCTGCCAGAATTTCATAAGCAGGGAAGAATACAGGCAGCACGTGGAGCAGGCGCTCAGTTTTCTCAGCGGAAATTACGGTAATATATTAAAGGAGCTTGAGGAAAAAATGCAGTCCGCGGCAGAAGCCATGGAGTTTGAGGAGGCGGCCCGGTATCGGGATTTGTACAACAGTGTCAAATCCGTCGCCCAAAAGCAGAAGATTACGGACAGTGTGGGAGAGGACAGGGATGTCATTGCGCTTTCCAAGGACGATGCGGACGCGGTGGTACAGGTGTTTTTTGTGCGGGATGGCAGGCTGATAGGCAGGGAGCATTTTTACATGATGCGGGTATCGGGCTGCAGCAGGGAGCAGATACTGGAAGATTTTGTGAAACAGTTTTATGCCGGAACGCCGTTTATCCCGAGAGAAATTATGCTGCAATATGAAATATCGGATGCCACCCTGATTGAGGAATGGCTGGGAAAGAGAAAGGGCGGCAGGGTGAAGCTGCTTGTACCTAAAAAGGGGACGAAGGAAAAGTTAGTAGAGCTCGCTGCGCAGAATGCCTCTTTGGTTCTAAGTCAGGACAGGGAGCGTTTAAAGAGGGAGGAAGGGCGTACCATAGGCGCGGTCAAGGAGATTGCGGCGCTTTTGCAGCTTGAAAATGCAAGCCGCATGGAAGCGTTTGATATCTCCAATATTAGCGGTTTTGAAAATGTCGGTTCCATGGTGGTGTTTGAAAAGGGAAAACCAAAGCGGAGTGATTACCGCAAATTTAAGATTAAGACAGTGGCTGGTCCGGATGATTATGCCTGTATGAAGGAAGTGCTGACAAGGCGCTTTATACACGGTATGGAGGAGCAGGAAAAGCTGAAAGAGAAGGAAATTGACGCCGGTTTTGGCAGCTTTACCAAATTTCCCGATTTACTTTTGATGGACGGCGGGCGCGGACAGGTGAATATTGCTCTGTCGGTGCTGGAAGAGCTTAAAATCCATATTCCGGTCTGCGGTATGGTAAAGGATGATAATCACAGGACGAGAGGGCTTTACTACAATAATGTAGAAATAGATATCGATACCCACTCCGAGGGCTTTAAGCTGATAACGAGGATACAGGACGAAGCGCACCGCTTTGCCATCGAATATCACCGCTCTTTGCGCAGCAAAGCACAGGTCAAATCGGTGTTGGACGATATTCCCGGTGTGGGACCCGCCAGAAGAAAAGCGCTTATGCGTCATTTTAAATCGATAGAGGAGATAAAACAGGCGGAAGTGGCAGCGCTTTCAGAGGTTCCTGAGATACCGGAGCATATTGCACAGGAGATTTATTCTTTTTTTCGAAAGGATGAAAAGCAGACTTCACACGAAAACGGGGATATGCTAAAATAACTACAGAATAAATATCAAACAGGAAACGAGGTAGGACTATGGCAAGTGTTAAGCTGGAGCAGTTAATTGAGAAATTAAAGCTGGTTAATCTGACGCCGGATATCGATGTCACAGGTATTCGCATTACACAGCCGGACGTAAACAGACCGGCGCTGCAGATGGCGGGGTACTTTGAACATTTTGATTTTTCCAGACTGCAGCTCGTTGGATTTGTGGAATATACTTATATGGAGGGGCTTTCGGAGGAGCGCAAGAGAAAGGTCTATGACGAGCTGATGACGTATGATATTCCCTGCGTGGTGTTCAGCCGCGAACTGAAGCCGGACCCGATTTTTTTGGAGATTGCTCACAAACACAACAGACCCGTGCTGTCCACCTCAAAGAAAACCTCCGAGTTTATGGCGGAGACGATACGGTGGCTGAACGTGAAGCTGGCGCCTTGTATCTCGGTGCACGGTGTTTTGGTCGATGTATATGGCGAAGGCGTGCTGATTACAGGTGAGAGCGGCATCGGAAAGTCTGAGGCGGCGCTGGAGCTTGTAAAGAGAGGACATCGTCTGGTGACGGACGATGTGGTGGAACTGCGCAAGGTTAGCGACGATACACTGGTTGGAACTGCGCCCGATATTACAAAGCATTTCATTGAGCTTCGCGGCATCGGCATCATTGATGTAAAATCATTGTTCGGCGCGCTGAGTGTAAAAGATACCCAGTCAGTGGATTTGGTTATCAAACTTGAGGACTGGGATAAGGATAAGGAATATGACCGCCTTGGGCTTGAGGAGGAATATACAGAATATCTGGGGAATAAAATAGTATGCCATACGCTTCCCATCCGCCCGGGCCGTAATCTTGCCATTATCTGTGAGACGGCTGCAGTCAACCACAGGCAGAAGAAGATGGGCTACAATGCGGCACAGGAGCTGTACACGAGAGTGCAGAACTCACTGGCGAGAAAACGGGACGAAGATGATGAGTAACTGCGTTTTGAGAGAGGGAAAATGAGATGAAGAAATATGTTTTTGGTGTTGACGTGGGCGGCACAACCGTTAAAATGGGACTTTTTGATATGAATGCCAACGTGCTTGAGAAATGGGAAATTAAGAGCGTTACGGCAAATGGCGGGGAGAGAATCCTGCCGGACATTGCAGAAAGCATCCAAAATAAGATGAAAGAAATGGATATTGAAATGGAAGAAGTGGCGGGCATCGGTATCGGTGTGCCGGGGCCTGTGGATGCAGAGGGTACGGTTTACAAGACTGCAAACTTAGGCTGGGATACGGTGTTTAATATTCCGAAAGCATTTCAGGAGTATCTGAATCTGCCCGTTATGGCCGGCAATGATGCCAACGTAGCTGCATTGGGAGAAATGTGGCAGGGAGGCGGTAAAGGCTACAAGGATTTGGTAGTGGTAACACTGGGAACCGGTGTTGGCGGCGGCATTATCTGCAATGGACAGATGGTTACGGGAGCAAACGGTGCAGGCGGTGAAATCGGGCATATTCATGTAGAGGACAATGAGACGGAGGAATGTGGCTGCCACAATATTGGCTGCCTGGAGCAGTATGCTTCTGCTACCGGTATTGCGCGCCTTGCAAGGAAAAGGCTGGAAGAAGACACGGAGGACAGTGTTCTCAGGGGGCGTGAAATCTCTGCCAAATCCGTGTTTGATGCGGTAAAATTCGGCGATAAGGTGGCGATTCAGATAGCGGAGCGTTTTGGCGAGTATCTCGGCAAAGGGCTGGCTGCGATTGCCGGTGTGGTAAATCCCGAGATATTTGTTATCGGCGGCGGCGTATCCAAAGCAGGAGAGGTTCTTTTTGAGTATATCAAACCCTACTATATGCAGTATGCCTTCAGGGGGTGCCGAGATGCAGAGTTTGCACTGGCGACGCTTGGCAACGATGCGGGTATCTTTGGGGCGGCAAAGCTTATATTAGCGTAAAGCATAAAAAGTAGATACGGGGTATAAAGATGATAAGTCAGGCAGTAAGGGAAGCATTACAGAGATTTGTACCTGCAGATAGTATTTTATATAAGGAGTCTTTAAAAAAGCATACAACTTTTCGGGTGGGCGGGGAAGCCGACTGCCTGATACAGATAGGTGATATTAACAGGCTGCCAAAGCTGCTTGGTTATATTACACAGGTTGGAATCCCATTTTTTGTCATGGGAAACGGCAGCAATCTTTTAGTGAGTGATAAAGGTTACCGTGGCATTGTGTTGCAGATTTCCGATAAGCTGAATGAAATTAAGGCGGAAGGCTGCAGGATTCGGGTGCAGGCGGGTGCGTTTTTGTCCAAGGTGGCAAAAACAGCATGTGATCTGGGACTGACAGGTTTGGAATTTGCAGCGGGGATTCCCGGGACAGTGGGCGGCGGCGTTGTAATGAATGCAGGTGCCTATGACGGGGAGATGCAGCAGGTTGTGGAGGAAGTGACAGTACTTGGCAAAGAGGGAATGCCGCTTACGCTGGACAACAGAACCATGGAATTTGGTTACCGCACCAGCGCCATTAAAAAGCATCCCTTTATTGTGACAGAGTGCGTTTTTCTGCTGAAACAAGGCGATAAAGAGGCGATTGCGGCAAAAATGGCAGACTTCCAGAATCGAAGGAAGGAAAAGCAGCCGTTGGAATATCCCAGCGCCGGAAGTACATTCAAGCGTCCGGAAGGACATTTTGCGGGAAAACTGATAATGGAAGCAGGGCTTTCGGGATACCGTATCGGCGGCGCACAGGTATCTCCAAAGCATTGTGGATTTATCATTAACACAGGGGATGCGACTGCGGCGGATATCCGGCAGCTGATTACTCATGTACAGGAAGAGGTGTATAGGCAGTCCGGTGTACGGCTGGAGCCTGAGGTGCTTTTTTTGGGAGATTTTTAAATGATAAATAAAGGCGGCAGGAAAGGAGTGGGAAGATGCGTTTTGTAGTAGTGACGGGTATGAGTGGCGGCGGAAAGAGTACAGCGCTGAAGATGCTGGAGGATACCGGCTTTTACTGCGTGGATAATCTTCCCGTTTCTCTGTTGGAAAAGTTTATAGAGCTGATTGCGATGCCGGACAGTGAAATTACCAAGGTTGCGCTGGGGCTGGACGTGCGTGCCGGACATTCTTTTGCAGGTGTGGCGGATATTTTGCATAAACAGAAGGAAAAAGGGTATGAACTGGAAATTCTGTTTATGGATGCGCAGGACAGGGCGCTGGTAAAACGCTATAAGGAGACGCGCAGGGTGCACCCACTGGCGGCGGAGGGACGCATCGAGGATGGAATCCGGCAGGAGAGAGAACTGCTTGCTGAAATCAGAAAGAAAGCGGATTTTGTCATTGACACGACAAACTTGTTGACAAGAGAACTGAAGGCAGAGCTGGATAGAATTTTTATTCAGAATGAAGAATATAATAGCCTTATGATAACGCTGCTGTCCTTTGGTTTTAAGTATGGCATACCGGCGGATGCGGATTTGGTTTTTGACGTCAGATTTCTGCCAAATCCTTTTTATATAGATGAACTGAAACAAAAGACTGGCAACGACAAAGAGGTGCAGGACTATGTAATGCAGTTTCCGGAAGCAGGTGTGTTTTTGGACAAGCTGACGGACATGCTTGATTTTTTGATTCCGAATTATATCAAAGAGGGCAAATATCAGCTTGTTGTGGCGATAGGCTGTACGGGCGGGCAGCACAGGAGCGTGACCCTTGCCAATGAGTTGTATGTGCGCATGAAAAACCGGGGCGGTTACGGAATTAAGTTGTTTCACAGAGAGCAGAGGTAAAAACTCTGGGTTCACAGGGATTCACTCTATGGACGGCAGGAGGCAGGAATGTCTTTTTCAGCAAATATTAAGGAAGAACTTGCAAAGCATATCAGTCAGGCGCGGCACTGCCAAATTGCGGAGTTGTCCGCCATTATGCACTTTTGCGGGCAATACGGACTGGAAAGTGACGGAAGTCTTACCATAGGTTTTCAGACAGAAAATGAAGCTGTTGTAAGAAAATGCTTTACATTATTGAAAAAAACATATAAT